>JBKQJQ010000083.1:0-4711 GCA_052147875.1 Solirubrobacteraceae bacterium
TTGAAAACCCATGCCCACGCGCTGCCCTGGCGTTCGAGGACCGCTCGCTCAGTTACGCGCAGCTCGCGCGTGCGAGCGGTACCGTCGCCGGAGCGCTGGCGGGTGCGCAGCGAGTCGCGGTCGTCGCTCAGAGCACGCTCGAGACCTGCGTCGCGGTCGTCGGCGCGCTCCGTGCGGGCGTGCCGGTGGTGCCGCTCAATCCGAAGTCGGGGAGCGCCGAGCTCGCCCACATAGTCGGGGACGCTGCGCCGGACGTGCTTCTGGTGCCCCGCGGAGTCGTGGTCTCTGAGGCCCTGCAGGGCCTACGCAGAGTGATCGTCGACCTCGATGCGCCGGGCGACGGTCATGCTGGGTCCGCCGACCACGACGCGGAGCAGCCAGCGCTGATTGTCTACACGTCGGGCACCACCGGGCCGCCGAAGGGCGCCGTGCTGCCACGGCGGTCGATCGCCGCCAACCTCGACGCGCTGGCCGACGCCTGGGCGTGGACCGCCGACGACACGGTCGTACACGGACTGCCGCTGTTTCACGTCCACGGGCTGGTGATCGGGATCCTCGGGCCGCTGCGGCGGGGTGGCACGGCCGTCCACGTCGGTCGCTTCTCACCCGAAGGGATCGAGCGCGAGCTGGTCCACGGCGCGACGATGATGTTCGGCGTTCCGACCATGTACCGGCGGCTCGCCGACGCGGCAGAGCAGGATCCCGCGCTGGCCGCCGCACTCGCGCGGGCGAGGCTACTTGTGTCGGGCTCGGCTCCGCTGCCGGCGGCGGAGCACGCTCGCCTGCAGAGGCTGACGGGGCGCGGCGTCGTCGAGCGCTACGGGCTGACCGAGACCCTGATGAACACCGCGATCAGGGCCGACGGCGAGCCGGCGCCGGGCACCGTCGGGCCACCGCTGGCGGGCGTCGATCTGCGCCTGGTCGACGACGACGGCGAGCGGGTCGACGGCGACGTGATCGGCGAGATCGAGGTCCGCGGCCCGAATGTGTTCCTCGGCTATCTCAACCAGCCGGAAGCGACCGCGGCGGCGATGCGAGACGGCTGGTTCAGAACCGGTGACCTGGCGACCCGCGACGCGCGCGGCTACATCACGATCGTCGGCCGCCGCGCGACTGACCTGATCAAGAGCGGCGGCTACAAGATCGGCGCCGGCGAGATCGAGACAGCGCTGCGCGAGCACCCAGCGGTCGATGACGCAGCGGTCACCGGCGAGCCCGACGCCGATCTCGGTGAGCGGGTCGTCGCTTGGGTCGTACTGCGCGAGTCAGCGAGCGCCGGTGAGCGCGAGCTGATCGACCACGTCGCCGCGCAGCTTGCTCCACACAAGCGGCCGCGCGTCGTGCGCTTCGTCGACGAGCTGCCGCGCAACGAGCTCGGCAAGGTTCAGAAGAAGCGCCTCGTCGGCTAGTCAGACCTTCGCCGGCGCGAACTGCTCGCGCAGCGCGGTCTTCTTGAACTTGCCGGTCGCCGTGCGCGGGATCTGGTCGATGAACTCGTAACGATCGGGCAGCTGCCAGTTCGCGTACTGCTGCGCGAGGTGGTCACGGAGATCGTCGGGCGTCGCCTCATGTCCGTCGCGCAGCACGACGACCGCCAGCGGCCGCTCCCCCCAGCGCTCATCGGGGATCGCGATCACGGCTGCCTCGGCGACCGCCTCGTGAGCCATCAGCAGGTTCTCGAGGTCGACCGACGAGATCCACTCGCCGCCAGACTTGACAAGGTCCTTGGAGCGGTCGCAGATCCGCAGGTTGCCGGTGGCGTCGATCTTCACCACGTCGCCGGTCGCAAACCAGCCGTCATCACTGAACTTCTCGGCGCCCTGTCCGCGGTGGTAAGCGCGCGCGACCCACGGCCCGCGGACCTCGAGCTCGCCCATCGCCTGGTCGTCCCATGGCACCAGCTCGCCGTCCTCGCCGCGGGCACGGATCTCGACGAACGGCGACGCGGTGCCCTGGCGCCCGCGGTACTCGTAGCGCTGCTCGTCGCTTGCTTCGTCGAGCTCACGCGGCGGCCGGCTGACGCTGCCCAGCGGCGACATCTCGGTCATGCCCCACGCGTGGACGATCGTCAGACCGTGGCGGTCAAAGCCCCTCAGCATGCTCTGAGGGGCCGCCGAGCCGCCGACGATCAGCTCCTGTAGCGCGCTCAGATCCCAGCGCTCGGGCTCCGCGTCGAGCGCTTGCAGAACCGCCATCCAGACAGTTGGTACCCCGGCCGTGATCGTCACCCGCTCATGCGCGAGCAGGTCAAGCAAGCTGATCGCGTCGAGCTTCGGCCCGGGCAGTACGAGCGCGGCGCCGGCGAGCGTCGCCGTGTACGGCAGGCCCCAGGCGTTGGCGTGGAACATCGGCACGACCGGCATCACCGTGTCTCGCCGCGAGACGCTCTTGACGTCCGGAAGCGCCGCGACCAGCGAGTGCAGCACCAACGAGCGGTGGGAGTAGACGACACCCTTGGGCTGTCCGGTGGTGCCCGACGTGTAACACATCGCCGCGGCGCGCCGCTCATCGTCGGCCGGCCACTCCATCGGTTCGGCGTCGGCGAGCAGCGCCTCGTAGTCAAAGCAGCCGTCGGGGACCTGTCCCGATCGCGAGACGACGATCACGTGCTCGAATTCGCGCGCCTCGCGAAACGACTCGAACACCTCCAGCAGCGACTCGTCGACGACGATCGCGCGGTCCTCGGCGTCGTTGACGATGAAGCTCAGCTCGTCGCGGTGCAGGCGCGGGTTGAGCGTGTGGATGACGGCGCCCATCGAGGGCAGCGCGAAGTACAACTCGAGGTGCTCGGGCTGGTTCCAGAGCAGCGTCCCGACCGGATCACCTTGCTTGATCCCGAGCATCTCGAGCGCGGTGGCGAGTCGCCGCGCGCGCTCCGCGCAGGCGCCGACGGTCGTCCGACCCACGGAGCCGTCGGGCCGCCTGTAGACGACCGCGCGTGAGGCGCTGAAGCGCTCTGCGCGCTTGACCAGCGCCGTGAGCGACAGCGGGTAGTCGTCCATCATCAGGCCTTCGCGCATTGGTCTCTCTCCCCTCGACTCTCGGGTGCGTGCGTAGAGCATGAGCGTCACGAGCGCGCACTGCAACACCAAGCAACGGATACGGTCCGCGAATGGATGATCCTCCACAAACTGAGCCGTCGTGGTCAGGCTGGGGCGACCCCGCTCAGGCGGCGGAGCTCCCGGCGACGCTGCTCGAGCAGCTGCGCAGCGGACTCGGCGTCGGCGATCCGACTCCGCCGCCGGCGACGATCGCCGAGCTGCAGCTGGTCGGGTCCGGACTGGCGGCGGCCGACGCCGCGGCGCTCGCGGAGATCGTGGGCGGCGACAATGCTCGCTCCGACCACGAATCGCGCGCACGCCATGCGCTCGGCAAGTCGACGCCGGACATGCTGGCGATGCGCTCAGCGCGAGCGATCCCCGCCCCCGACCTGGTCCTGCTCCCCGGCTCGCATGCCGAGGTCCTGGCGTTGCTCGAGCTGTGCTCAGCGCGCCGCGTGGCGGTCGTCCCGTTCGGCGGCGGGACCTCGGTCGTCGGTGGGGTGACGCCGGCGGCTGACGGATTCGACGGCCTGGTCGCGCTCGACCTGCGGCGGCTCAATCAGTTGGTCGCGGTGGATGATCTCTCACGGATCGCGACCATGGGTCCGGGTTTGCGCGGCCCCGAAGCCGAGCTGCTGTTGTCCGAGCGCGGATACACGATCGGCCACTTCCCGCAGTCGTTCGAGTACGCGACGCTCGGCGGGTTCGCCGCGGCGCGTTCGAGTGGTCAGGCATCGGCGGGCTACGGCCGCTTCGACGAGCTCGTCGTCGGGCTCGCGGTCGCGACGCCGGTCGGCACGTTCAGCCTCGGCCGCGCGCCTAAGTCGGCGGCCGGCCCCGATTTGCGGCAGCTGATCCTCGGCTCCGAGGGAGCGTTCGGTGTGATCACGCAGCTGACCGTCCAGGTCCGACCGGTTCCAGCTGCGCGCGTCTACGAGGGCTGGCTGACGAGCGACTTCGACTCCGGCGTCGAGATCCTGCGCGAACTCGCGCAGGACGGGCCGCGGCCGACGGTCATGCGGCTGTCAGACGAGGCCGAGACGGCGCTTGGGCTGGCTCGCCCGGGCGAGCTGGGGCAGGCTACGGGCGCCGGCTGCCTAGCGATCGTCGGCTACGAGGGAGCCGAGCCGGACGTCTGCAACCGGCGCGCCGGCGCCGCGCGAGTGCTCGAGGGCGCCGGCGCGACGCTGGTGCCGGGCGCGGGTGATGGGTGGGCTCGGGATCGTTACCGCGGGCCTTACCTGCGCGACGCGCTGATCGACGCGGGGCTGCTGGTCGAGACGCTCGAGACGGTGACGTTCTGGTCGTCGGTCCGCGAGCTATACGCCGCGGTCGCCACCGCCGTGCGCGAGTCGCTGACGGAGCAGGGCACGCCGCCGGTGATCCTCTGCCACGTGTCGCACGTATACGCGAGCGGCGCGTCGGTGTACTTCACGGTCGCGTGCGCTCAATTACCAGACCCGATCGAGCAGTGGCGGCAGGCGAAGGCGGCTGCTAATGATGCGATCATCGACACGGGGGGCTCGATCAGTCACCATCATGGAATCGGTCGTGATCATCGTCAGTGGCTCGAGCGCGAAATCGGGCAACTGGGCGTGGGGGTGCTGATAGCCGTCAAGCAGAAGCTGGACCCGGCCGGAATCCTGAATCCCGGGATACTGATCGCCGGC
>JBKQJQ010000084.1:0-7516 GCA_052147875.1 Solirubrobacteraceae bacterium
TGCCAGGGGTCGCTGCGCAGCTCGGAGACGCGTACTTCGCGGACCGCTACACGATCGCGTTCTGGGCCTGGGAGGTGAGCGCCTTCCCTGACAGGTACCTGAACGCGTTCGTGCCGCTCGACGAGGTGTGGGTCGGCAGCCGCCATGTGCGCGACGCCGTCTCCAAAGGCGCCCCGGTGCCGGTGCTCGCGATCCCGCAGCCGGTCTCGCTGCCACCGGGCTTCGAGCGCGCAGCACCGCCCGGCGGGCTGCCCGACGGCTTCCGGTTCCTGTTCGCGTTCGACTACTTGAGCGTGTTCGATCGCAAGAACCCGCTGGCCACGGTCGAGGCGTTCAGCCGCGCGTTCGCGCCTGGGTCGGGAGCGGTGCTGATCGTCAAGGCGCTCAACGCCGATTACGACCCGCGGGCACACGAGCGGCTGACGGCCGCCGCGGCCGCGCACCCCGACGTGTACCTGCTCGCCCAGCGGCTGAGCTCCTCCGAGCGAGACGGGCTGATGAACAGCGCCGACTGCTACGTATCGCTGCACCGGGCCGAGGGCTTCGGCTACACGCTGGCCGAGAGCATGTGGGCCGCCAAGCCGGTGATCGCCACCGGCTACTCGGGCAATCTCGACTTCATGACCGCCGACAACAGCTATCTGGTCGACTACCGGCTGGTCGAGATCGGGCCCGGCAACGATCCGTATCCGCCCGCCGGCCAATGGGCCGAGCCGGATGTCGATCACGCTGCGCGGCTGATGCGCGAGGTGTTCGACGACCCTCGGCAAGCCCGCGCGCGTGGAGCCCGCGCCGCGGCCGAGATCCGTGCGAGCCACAGCCCCGAGGCGGCCGGGCGGTTCATGGCCGAGCGGCTGAAGCTGCTGCTGGCGTCTCCCGGCTGGCGCAGCGGCCGCTACGGCGGGCGCCGCGCCGGCCCGATCTACACGGATTGGGTCGCCGACCTGATCGACTCCGGCCCCGTGCCACCGGGCGGCGAGCATCGGCTCGGCTCCGCCCAGCGGGCGGCGCGCAAGGGCCTGCTACGAGTGCTCAAGCCGCTGACCGTGCATGAGCGGCTGGTCGATGGGGAGCTGCTGAAGGCGATCGAGAAGCTCGACGCCAACGTGCAGGCGCTGTCAGTCGCGCACGCCGAAGCGCTGCGGCGGATCGCAGAGCTCGAGGAGCGGCTCCGCTCCGAGCGCACGGAAGACTAAGTCGCCGTGCAGCGCAGCGGCCGCTCGTACGAGAGCTGCTGGTACTCGGCGTCGCCGTGCGTGGGCCGCAGCCGCACCATCGCGCGCTCGGGTGCTCGCTGCGGCCACGCGCCGAGCGGTTCGACCTCGAACCCGGACGAGCCACACCAGTCAACCAGCGTGCTGACTGTCGGCGAGAACCAGTTGGACCCGTCGCCCGACAGCTCGTCGCGACGGTAGAAGCGCGCGACGCGCCGATCACGCTGCCGCCTCGGGAGCTCGCTGTCGCAGACTGCAGTCTCCAGCGACGCTTCTCGGCCCGTTACCGCGCGCAGGTTGTCGAGCGCCAGCAGCGGGTGGCGCAGGTGGTAGAGCACGCCCCAGCAGATCACGAGATCAAACGGCTCCTGGAAGCGTTGCGCGAGCTCGTAAACGGTCGTCTGCACGAACTCGACCTTCGAGTTCAGGAATTCCGTCAGGGCGCGGACGCCGAAATGCTCGGGATCGAAGATGTCGACTGCGACCACGCGGGCCGCGCCGCGCCGCTCGAGCTCGAAGGCGGTCCCCGCGTTGGTGGTTCCGATGTCGAGCACCGACTGGCCCGACAGGTCGGCGGGCAGCCCGGCCGCGTGGCACAGCCATCCGACTCGACTGACGCCAGGCGTCCACACGCCCGGGGCCAGTTCGAACTTCTGGTGCCAGACGAACTCGGAGCGCTCGATGAACTCCGCTGCGGCTTGGGGGCTGGGGGTCATCGGGCCCGAGCGTAGCGGCGCCCGGTCAGCGCTGCTCGTCGGCCCGGACCAGCTTGCCTGAGTCGAGATCGAGGTAGCGGCGGTCGGGCTTGGAGGGCGGGTGGGTGATCCCCCGCTGGTAATAGTTGGGCGCCCCGCGCCGGGCCACCTCCTGCTCCGCGGGGAACGCATCGCCCGCAAGCTCGCGCGCGACGAAGAACGCGTTGACGCCCGACAGCTCCGTGTGGACGAGGCGATAGCCCTTGCGCTCGGCGAGCGCCTCCAGCGCGCCCAGCGAGGCGCCGTAGTAGTCGGTGCCGTCCCACACGTAGCCGGGGTCTGAGGGCTGGACGAGCCGGCGCCGCGGATCCAGCGAGCTGTTGTATTCGACGACCACGATCCGCGGCCGGTAGCTGTCGATCGCCTCCCAGATCCAGTAGTCCTGGCCGTCGACGTCGATCGACAGCAGATCGGGCTGCTGTGGCGCCCCGGCTTGCGCGAGTAGCTGCTCGATGTTCTCGGCGCTGACCATCGCGCAGATCGTGCGCACCCGATCCTGGGCGGCATACTTGCGCTCCAGCGCCCGGTACATCCTGTCACCGGCCTCCATGAACAGGCCGTCCCAGCCCGCCACGTCGGCTAGGTAGACGCAGTTGCCCTCGCGCCCTGACTCGACCCCGAACTCGACGAAGAACCGGCTCTCGGCGCCAATCCGGCGCAGGATCTCGGCCAGCACGCCGTCCTCGCCGTTCTGCGAGAACGCGCGCAGCTCATGGCCGGTCAGGTCGCGGCTGTGGGCGGGCACCTCGCCCGGCTTCTCGGCGATCTTCGCGTGGCGTCTTGCGAGCTCCGCGAGCGCCAGGTAGATGCTGCGGTCGGTCTGCTCAGTGAGGATCCGCTTGATCTGTTGCGTGTCGTCGTTCTGCGACTCCAGGCCGGCGATCATCGGCGCGTAGCCGCGAACTGCAGCCAGCATGTCGGCGCGCTCGGCGTCGGTCTCGTAGCCGGCGCGGTCGATCTCGCGGCTGAGCTCGCCCAGCGCGGCGACGATCTCCGAGTTGATCGACTGCTGGTACGCCGTGTAAGGCCTCATCACACGCAGTACAGCGTCGCGCAGTCGCTCGCGTGCCGCTCGTGCCGGGCCCTCGGCCGCCTGCCCCGGCCCCTGGCGTAGCCGCAGCGGCAGTCTTGCCAGCGCGCGGGGGTGGACCGCGACCGGATCGGCGGCGTTTCGCGCCTGGCCCGTGGCGCGGATCGACTCAAGCCGCCGGTCGAGGACCACGGCTGCGGCCGAAGCTGAGTGCGTCGTTCGGATCTGCTTGGCAGCCGCCTCACCGAGCGTACGTGCGGCGGCGGGATCGTCGAACACCTGCCGCATCAGCGCCGACGCATGCCCGACATCCGGTTGGGCCCAGACCGCATCAGCCGGATGTGGTTCGTGGCCAGCGCCGACCGCCACGACGCGGTGGTCCACGAGATGGGCGCTGTCCGACGTCATGTAGTCGAGGTTGCCCGAGTAGCCGGTCGCGATCACGGGCTTGCCGAGCCACATCGCCTCGGCGATCGGAAGCCCGAAGGCGATCGCCCGGTGAAGTGACACGTAGCTGTCGCACAGCGCCGTCACGCTTCTGCACTCCGACAGCGAGCGCTCCCCGTCGAGCACCCGAATGTCGGGGTGCCCGGCGGCCGCATTGCGCAGCCGCTCATGGGCTTCAGGGGCGTGGTCTGCGCCAAGGCAGTCGAGCACAAGCCCGGCGCCGGCGCCGGCGGCAAATACGCCGGCGAAAGCCTCGACGACCGCGAACGGATTGGCCAGCTCGACCCCGTCGCGGTAGTCCCAGCGGCTGTGGAACAGGAACTGGTCGGGTGCCATGCCGAGCTCGGCCCTGGTTCGTTCGCGCAGCCTGGGCATCGCGACCGGGATCCGGATCACGTGCACGGGGACGCTCGCCCGACCGTCGAGCGCCGTCGCCGAGTAGGAGCTCGGCACCCATACCTCGTCGAGGATCGAGAAGCTCTCGGACCGACGATCCGGGTCCTGCTCGAGCGTCCACAGCCAGACGCCGACTGAGAACCGGCCGGCGAACAGGTCCGGTCCATTCAGCTGCCTGAACGCCGCGTCGAGCCCGGGCTCGAGGCACAACAGGTTGACCGTGAACGGAGCCTGCTCGGGCGTGGCGGTCGCATACTCGGTCACCGGCTCGTCCGCCGCCTGCATCCTGGTCCTGACCGGTAGCGCGCGGATCCCGCCCGCGTCAAGCGCCGACACGATCGCCCGCGCGACCTCGCCGCCCGAGTCCTGTGACTCAAATTCGCCGATCACGTTGACTCCCCACGGCGCTCCGCGCAGTCGCATCGACGGCTTCGCGGGCGCGGCGGCGTCACCGCCCGGGGTGGCCTGTGTCGCCTCGATCGACCCTCCGGCCGCGAGCTTCGCGAGCAACGGCTCCTCGTTGACGCCGTCGGTGGCTGCCCAGCTCATGAACGCGGCGCGGTCCTCGCCGGCCATGTCGGGGAACGCCCCGCGCACATCGGCGCGATCCTCATACACATGCGCGAGCGCGTGGCTGATCCCAGGCGGCGCCGCTGGGTCCTGCTGGCGCAGCCAGGCGTCGAACGCCGCCGCTCCCTCGATCGTGAACGGCGACGGCACCGCGCCGTCGCGCTCGTCCGCGTACTCGTCAAACAGCGCCCGCAACTTGTCGTCCAGGTGCGTGCCGTCGCCCAGCACGCCGTACAGGTAGGGCCAGTGGCGGCTCACTCCGTGGCCCTCGCTCATCACCTCCGCCGCGTACTCCGCCAGCAGCCCTTCCAGCACGGGCTGCTGCTGCACGTCGATCCGGTTCTGATGACGGCTGAGGATCAGCGGTCGCTCGGGGTCGAAGCCGCTGAAGTGAAAGAACGACAGCGGCTGCCCGTCGACCAGATAGTTGCCGTCGCGCTGCTCGAGCCGTCGTTCGTGGAGGTTCCAGTAGGCGACGTTGTATTGCGGCTCGCGGACGATCGCGAGGTCCGACAGGAAGCCCGGCGCGAGGTCGAACCAGCGCTGGTCGACGAAGTAGCCCCAGACCGGATCGACACGGCAGTCGCGCACCAGCCGCTCCGACCACCAGTCCAGCAGGCGATCGACCTCCGGCCGCGGCGCCAGCGAAACGTAGCCGAGGTTGTAGATCCCGGCGATCATCACGTCGACCTGCGCCGGCTTGCGGTCGTCCTGCGGGATCGGCTTGCTGTTGTGCGGAATCAGGACGACCCCGTGCTCGGCCGCGAGCCGATCGAGCGGCTCGAGCGACCCGTAGATCTTGATGTCGGGATCCAGGTAGGTAACCGGCTCGCCGGTCTCACTCATCAGATGACGCAGCAGCCAAGGCTTGACCGCTGTCGACAGCTCCAGCACCGAGTACCGCAGCGCCATGTGCGTGAACTCCTCGCAGCCGACGTCGGCCGGTGTGAGGATCTCGAACGGCTCCTCGGCGGGGTCGATCCAGCCAACGAAGTCGTCGATGATCAGCGTCGACAGGCGGCTGCCCGGATGCGTCGCGGTCAGCGATCGAGCCAGCACTCGCGCGTGCGCTACGTAGTTCTTGGCGATGATCGTGCAGACGTTCAAGTTCGCGCAAAGTAGCAGTCGTTTGCCGCAGCCCCGATTGCTACCGTCTCGACCGTGAGCGCCATCGTCAGCCCCGAGCGTACGGGGGATTTGGGCGCCAGCTCCGCGTCCCAGCTGCCGGCCGTGTCGGTCCGCAACCTCAGCAAGTCCTTCCGCCTCCCGCATGAGCAGTACCACACGCTCAAGGAGCGTGCGCTGCATCCGTTCAGGTCGCGGACATTCGACGTGCTCAAGGCGGTGCAGGACGTCAGCATCGACATTCCGCAGGGCGAGTTCTTCGGGATCGTCGGGCGCAACGGCAGTGGCAAGAGCACGCTGCTCAAATGCCTGGCCGGGATCTACGACATCGACGACGGACAGCTCGAGATCCACGGACGCCTGTCGCCGTTCATCGAGCTGGGTGTCGGCTTCAACATGGAGCTGCCGGCGCGCGACAACGTGATCATCAACGCGATCATGCTCGGCCTTTCGCGCAAGCAGGCGCAAGAGCGCTTCGACCACATCATCGCGTTCGCCGAGCTCGAGGACTTCGTGGACCTCAAGCTCAAGAACTACTCATCGGGGATGTACGTCCGGCTCGCATTCGCGACCGCGGTCCAGGTCGACGCCGACATCCTGCTGATCGACGAGGTGCTCGCGGTCGGAGACGCCAACTTCCAGCAGAAGTGCTTCGACGAATTTACGAAGCTCCAGCAGGAGGGACGGACGATCCTGTTCGTGACCCACGACATGGGAGCGGTCGAGCGGTTCTGCAGCCGCGCGATGCTGCTCGAGCGCGGAAACGTGGTCGACGTCGGGGCCCCGACCTCGATCGCACGCCAGTACAACCAGCACAACTTCCGCCGCGCGCGCCAGGAGTCCGGCGCAGCGGCATCGGAGATCCCGCCTGAGAACCCGATCGCCCAGGTGGTCAACGCCGTGTTCCAGACACCCGACGGCGAGCCCGCCGTCACGGCCACCCAGGGCGAGACGTGCACGGTCCGGATCGACGTTCACTTCGCAGCGCCGCTCGAGAGCCCCAGCTTCGCAATCGCGCTGCTCAACGAAGGCGGGCAACCGGCGTTCGTGACAAACACCGACTCGCAGCGAATCAAGACCGGCAGCTTCGTTGCCGGCAGCGACGTCACGATCAAGTTGAGCTTCGAGAACTGGCTCGCTCCCGGGCGCTACCAGCTGGTCGCCTCGCTCGCCCGGGCGGGGTTCGGCGCCGACGTGATTGATGCCCACATGAGCAACTCGATCATTGTGCTTGCCGACCGGCCCGGCGGCGGCTTCACGGACCTGCCGCACACGCTCGACCTCGAGCGCCACTAATCGACGCGGCGCACACGCCGGACGTCGAGCGCCGCTCATCGACGCGGCGCAGACGCCGGACGTCCAGCGCCGCTAACCGTCGCGGCGCCAGCGCTGCGACGCTCGGTACCCGGCCTTGATCGCCCCCAGCACCGGCCCACCGATCTTCGGGTGCGAGGCGAGCGCCAATAGCGGGCGCTCGACTTCGGCCGGCAGCACGCCGTCGGGACCCACGAGCCGCATCCCATCCTCGCTGACGCCGTGCTGCATCAAGCCTGCAGAGCGCTCAAAGGCGCCGGCCGGCGCCGGGACGCCGTCGCACACACGCCGGTAGAGCTCGAGCATTCGGAGCGCGGTTCGGTCCCAGGTGAGCTCGGCGCCGGCCGCTCGCACCGCGTCGACGTTCGCCTGGCGGGCAGGCTCGTCGCTCAGCAGCGACAGCGCCGCGTCGGCGCTCGCGGCGGCGTCCCAGGCAACGATCGCAGCGGCGGTGTCCGGAAGCGCATCGCTGAGCGCGGTCCCGGCGGCCCACATGCTTGGCACGCCCCGGGCGGCGGCCTCAAACGGCACCAGGCCAAAGCCCTCGTGGACGGTCGGGTACAGAACCAGCGACGCGCGCTCGAGCAGCCAGTTCTTCTCGGCTTCGCCAACCGGCCCGAGGTCGAGCACGGCCGCGGCCAGCTCGGGCTGCTGCTCCATCAGCT
>JBKQJQ010000085.1:0-2817 GCA_052147875.1 Solirubrobacteraceae bacterium
TCTCATCGCTGCCGCGATAAGCGCTGTTCCGTTTCGTCCTGACCGGGAGCCAGCGTCATGGTCTTCGGCAGTGATGCTCCCCGATTTGGATGCGGAAGCCCGGTCCTCGGCGCCAACGGCGACGGCGGCCACTCCGACAATCCCCTGGGCGAGGGACACCGTGCCCACGCCGCAGCTGCCGCGCGATCGCGGTTCGTCCGCAGGAGAAGAGATCTTCGGTGCGGTCGACGCTTCTGCTCGTCCTGCGCGAGTGGCATTGGAGCGGCTCGGAGGCTGCGACCGCTTGGTTTGTCACTCCCTGACAAGTCGAGCATTAGCGTGTCGCCCGCGGGCTCATGACCCGCAACGAGAGCCCTGCCTTCGTCTGCCATCAGGCGCGCGACCGCAATCTCCGGGCGTCTTCCCTGTCGCGAGGAGCACGCGCGCGTCGTTCCTTGCACGAGCGACCTGCCTTGTGTTGAGCGCGGTACTTCTCGCGAGCCGTGGCCGAGGCGCGGCCGCGGTCGGAAAGGTGACGTCGTGACGCGCCAATAAATTACGTTCGCATGCGGATCCAGATTGACAAATTCACCGAGATCGTGCAGGTCGGCATCTATGGGCTGATGATCAAGGGGAACCAGCTTCGCTGTCCAACCGTCCGGACTACCGCGGGTCCGGCGAAATGCGCCGTCAGAGCACGCTAATGGTCGGGCATATTTGCTGGCGGCTCGTTCGCGACGAGCCAGTACGAGCCGATCAGCCGGATCAACTCAGCGAACTGATCGAAGTCGACCGGTTTGCGGATGTAGCTGTTCGTCCCGTATCGGTAGGCGGCTGCGACATCGCCCGGTGCCGCGGAGTTCGTGACGATCACGACCGGTATCAGACGCGTCCGATCGTGCTCGCGTATACGTCGCAGCACCTCGAGTCCGTTGACGCTCGGGAGCCGGAGGTCCAGTAGGACCAGCCGCGGCAGGTCGTTGGCGTCGTTGGAGAGGTAATCGAGCGCCTCCCGGCCGTCGCGGGCGATCTCGAGCTTGGCGGAGATGCCCTGGCGCAGCGCACGCTTGGTGAGCATCGCATCGTCCGGGTTGTCCTCGACGAGCAAGATCGTCACAGAGTCAAACAAGAAATCACCTGCAGTCCTGTCGGTGGCCCAGGATCGCGCCTTCCGCACCGTGGGCCTGCCGATGTCCGACTGTGAGTGGGGTCGCGGCGCATCGTCCGAGTATGGACGCGGCCTGTTCGGGGCCGGAACTCGTCACCATGCCTTGACCCGCCTGTTCGGCCGCCGCGGGGCGATTCGCACTCGCATGTCGAGCACGACGCTACTGTCCGTTGTGCATCGGATTGGGTTGAGATCTGCCTCGACCACCTCCGGCACCGCGTCGAGCAGGAGAGCGAAGCGCAGGATGAGTTCGCGCAGCGCCGCTCGATCGAGCGCAGGGGCGCCCCGGAAGCCGTCCAGTTCGGTCGCGACACCCCGGCAGCCATCGAGCAGCTCATCGGCCTCGATGTCGGTCGACGGCGGCCGCCGGCAAACGATGCTCTCACTGAGTCCCGTCCGGCGTCCACCACGACCGGCCACGATGACGGTCCCCAGATCTGGATCGCGGAAAGAGGCCACCAAGACGTTGGCACCGGGCGGCGCCAGGCGCTGGACGATCGCCCCGGACCATTCCCATCCCGCGATCCGTACGCGTCGCTCGAGCTCGCGCCAACCGGCGCGCAGCGCCGGCTCACCCTCCAAGCCCAACAGCACGGCATCGATCTCGCTTGCAGGCGCGAGGTCAGGAGGTATGCCTTCAGCGCCACAGGGCCGTCAATCTGCTTCGCCACGGCAAGGGCGTGCTCGATGTCGCGGCAGCGATGCGAGACGGCGACCTGCACCCCGTGGGTCGCCAGCAGCGCCTCCGCGTCGTGCAGCGAGAGCCAGCAGCCGTCAGGCTCGCGATCAAGTACCGAGGAGACCAGCGAGCGTGCCGCCTCCGTGTCGAGGTCCGGGTAGTCCGCACGCACGCCCAACGGCCTCGAGAGCCATTCGCGACGCTCGACCGCTCGCCCGATCAACGCACTACACGTGTCCGGAAAAGCGTAGTTCGGCACGCTCGCGCCGTTGGTTACCGGAAGCCGCCCGTCCGAGCGCACCACCGACGCCACCACCGGCTTTGGCCGCCTTGCGGAAACCGTAGAGATCGCCTCGAGGACTCCCTCGGGGTCGCCCTCGGGCTGGTCGACGTAGCAGACCATGAGCGCATCGATGCCAGCGTTGCCAAGCAACTCCTCGACGGTTGCCGCGTACTCTCGCGCTCCCGCGCCCAGGCGCAGCAGCACCGGATACGGCGCTCCACGCGCATCCCGCAATTCCAGGCCGCGCATCGCGCACGCGTCGGCGGCGAGCGTGGCCACGCTCGCGGAATTGCTCACGATCCCGACCCGCCGTCCGCCCGGCAGCGGCTGGTTCTCGAACAGTTGAGCAACGTGAAACAGCTCCTCGACGCTCTGGAATCGCAGAACCCCGGCCTGACGGAGCACCGCATCGATAACCGCATCTCCCGGCAGGGCCGCGACCCTGTCAGATCGCGCCTGGCTGCGCGCCCGCTCGGTGCTGCGCCGCCCCTTGACAACAAGGATCGGCTTGCGCCGCGAGACGCGTTGCGCGACCCGCGCAAAGCGCTCCGGATTGCCAAACGACTCGACGTAAAGCATGACGACGGCCGTTGCATCATCTGCCTCGCACCACTCAAGCAGATCGTTCGTCGAGACATCAGCACAGCCGCCAAACGACACCAGAGTCGACACTCCAATCTGCCGGGCCTCCGCATGAGCGAGCAAGCC
>JBKQJQ010000086.1:0-3920 GCA_052147875.1 Solirubrobacteraceae bacterium
GCTAAGCCCGCCTTCCGGGTCGTGCTCGAGGACGGCACAAAGCTGATCGCGAGCGGCGACCATCGGTTTCTCACCAGGCGGGGCTGGAAGCACGTCAGCGGGATGCAGGCGGGTCGGCTGAGGCGGCCGCATCTGACGCTCGGAATCCGCTTCCTGGGACCAGGCGGATCATCAGAACCGCCGGTGCACGACGCCGAATACAGGCGCGGATACCTCTGCGCAATGATCAGGGGCGACGGCGCGATCGGCTTCTACCGGTATCAGCGACCCGGACGAGCCGAGGGCGACGTCCACCGGTTCCGCGTCGATTTGGCCGACCGGGAGGCGCTCGAGCGGACTCGCTCGTTCCTTGACCAGGCGGAGGTGCACACGGCTCAGTTTGCGTTCGTCGCGGCCGCCAGCAACGACCGTGAGATGAATGCGATTCGCTCGCAGTCGCGTGTGGGGTACGAGGCCGTTCGCACGCTGATCGACTGGCCCGCCCTGCCGAGCCTCTCCTGGGTCCGCGGCTTCCTGGCTGGGATCTTCGACGCGGAGGGCTCGTGCTCGCGCGGCGTTCTCCGCATCTCCAACACCGATCATGAGCTTGTCGACTGGACGGTAGCCTGCCTTCGGCGTCTGAGCTTTGATTGCGTGCTCGAGCGGCGTCCGGGCTTCGCCAGCACGATCCGATTTTGCGGTGGACTGCGCGAACGGATGCGGTTCATGCTCACATGCGACCCAGTGATCACCCGAAAGCGATCCATCGAGGGGATGGCGCTGAAGTCCGACGCACCGCTGCGGCTGGAGAGGATCGAGCCGCTCGACGTCGTAATGCCGATGTACGACATCACGACGGGAACCGGCGACTTCATCGCGAACGGGGTGGTGAGCCACAACTGCTTCGCTCGTCCGACGCACAAGTACCTGGACTTCGATGCCGGGCGTGACTTCGAGCGCGAGATCGTCGTCAAGGTAAACGCGCCCGAGCGTTTGCGCATCGAGCTCGCGCGGCCGTCGTGGAAGGGCGAGCACATCGCGCTCGGGACCAACACGGACCCGTATCAGTGGGTCGAGGGCCGCTACAAGCTGATGGTCGGCATCTGGGAGGCGATGCTCGAGGCGCGCAACCCGTCATCGGTGCTGACCAAGTCGCCGCTGCTGCTGCGCGACCTGAAGCTGATGTCCGAGCTCGCGAACCGGACTGACTTCAGCGCTGCGCTGTCGGTGCCGACGCTCGACGAGCGCGCCTGGCGCGCGACCGAGCCGCACACGCCGCACCCGCGGGCCCGGCTGGAGGCGGTCGCGGAGCTGAACCGAGCGGGGATCCGGACCGGCGTGCTGGTGGCGCCGCTGATGCCAGGGATCAACGATTCGCCTGCGCAGATCTCGAAGATCCTCGAGCTGGCGACCGAGGCCGGCGCCGCGTACGTGAGCGGGATCGCCCTGCATCTACGCGGAGACGTGCGTCAGCTGTTCTTCGACTGGCTTGCGGAGCAGCGTCCTGACCTGGTGGCGCGCTACCGTGAGCTGTATCGAAATGGCGCATACGCGTCCACACAAGAGCGGCGCCGGCTGGCCCGCCTTGTGAAAGGCCCAGATCTCGGGCCCGCAGAGCGTGGACGCGGCGCGCTTGCACCGCTGGCGGAACCGGTGGCACCTGCCCCGCCGCCCCGGCAGGAGAACCTGTTCGAGGCGGCTGCCAAGGTGAAACCGCAGCGCCCTAGTGGTGGTAGGTAAAGCAAGCCAAACTTAATCGCGACAGAAACCGATGCCCCGCAGACTGAAGCCACCAAAGCGAGACCTCTACCTCGAGCGGATGTTCGAGACCCGCAGCGAGGCCTGGGAGCGTGCCGGTCTGGAGGTTGCCGAGGTCGACGAGAGGACGGTCAGGCGGGCACAGATCGAAGCGGTCGTGCTGATCCCGTTGATGATCGCGATCGTGGTCGCCTACGACCATCAGGAGCAGATCCTGGGTCGCGGCCATCAGACGATTGCGCGGATCGTCACGGTGGCGTTGCTGATGCTCTGCGGGTGGGTTCTGGGGCGCGATGTAGGGAAGGCCTTCGGGCCAAGCTTCATGCGGCGCATGGACCCGGCGACTGCCGGGACGGTCGGCTTCCTGCTGCAGCTCGTGACGATCGCGATTACGCTGCTGGTCGGTCTACACGTGGTCGGCGTCAGCCCGCAGACGCTGGCGGTCGGCGGTGCCTTCACAGCGGTGATCCTGGGTCTCGCCGCCCAGCAGACGCTAGGCAACGTGTTCGCGGGCGTGGTCCTGCTGACCGCGCGGCCGTTCAAGGTAGGCGAGCGCGTGCGCCTGCAAGCCGGTGTCGTCGGCGGGACGGTAGAGGGGACGGTCAGCTCGCTGGGTCTGCTGTACACGACTCTGACGCGGGGCTACGACCGGATGCTGATTCCCAACAACGTGGTGCTCGCGGCCGCGATCGTGCCGCTCAGAGAGCCCGAATCGGTCGACGTCAAGGTGCGGCTCTCGTCCGGCGTGCGGCCGACCCAGGTGCAGGCGATCCTCGACAACGAGGTGACAACGCCGACCCGCTCGAAGGCCACCGTGCTACTTGAGGAGCTAGACGGCGACGAGCTGGTCGTCCGCGTTCAGGCGACGCCTGAGCTTGCCCAAGACGGCGCCGCGCTGGCCGACGAGATCATCGCCGCACTGTCGTCGGTCACCGGTGAGCACGCGGCGGTCAATCCCGACAATGGCAACGACGCCAGCGACCGCAACACCCGGTCCGGTGATCTCTCCAGCGCTCCGACCACGCGGGCACGCGCTGCTTCACCACCCGAACGCGAGTCCGACGGCGACGGCGCGCACGGGCCAAGCGACCGTCCCAGCATCCGCCGCGGGCCTGCCCGCGTCCGCGAATAGCCTGCTTTCGGGCATAAAGCGCCGGGGACCCGTACAGATGTTGATGATTGGAGACGCTCGCTCATCAACGACGTGCGGCGGGGCCGATCCGGGCGGCATCGTGGCCTGCGATCACTCTGCACCACACAGCGGCGTCGCGCGCTACCGGCGCGGGAGCGCCGAGCTGCGACTGACGCTCGTCTGCGACCGCTGCGGAACAGAGCAGACCGAGCTCGGATCGATCGAGTACCGGCCAAATGCCCGCAGGCTGGGTGTGCAGCTCGCTGAATCGACGGCACGCGAGCTCGGCCTCGACGAGCAGCAGATGCGGCGTCTGCGTCTGGCGGCGATGGTCTGCGACGTGGGCCGCGACCAGATCCCGGCCGCGATCCTTGACAAGCGCGGGCCGCTGACCGCCGAGGAAACGGCTCAGGTGCGCCGCCAGCCGGAGCTGGGCGCCGCGATGCTGACTGCCTCGAGCCTCGCCGACGTCCGCGAGTGGATCCTCACTCGCCGCGAGCGTCCCGACGGCACCGGCTACCCGCAGGGGCTGTCGGGCGACCAGATCGCCCTCGAGGCCCGCATCCTGGGCGTCGTCGAGGCGTACGTCGCGATGCTCTCAGACCGCCCGCACCGCCCGGCGATGCACCGCGCGCTGGCGCTGCGTGAGCTGCTCGACAAAGCCGGCAGCCAGTTCAACGCGACTGTTGTCACCGCGTTCGTCCGCGCCCGGCCGCGCGAGCAGGCCCCGGCGCACCCTGGGGCCCGGATCCCAAGCCAGACGCAAGCAAACGCACGCGCCGCCTAGCAAGGACCCCGCCAGATCCCGCCGACTAGCGCTTGTCCCGGTGCGCGGCTGCCAGCCCGGTCGCGATCCGGTCAGCATCGAAGCGGCGGCTGAAGCCCTCAGCGAGCCCCGGCGCGACGGACGCGATCGACGCGCCCACTCGGATGTGCAGCGGCGCCACGCCCAGCTCCGCGCGGTTGGACGTGATCGCCCGGATCACCGCGGTGGCGACCTCGTCCGGCGAGCTGGTGCCGATGCCCGGAGGTAGCCGCATGCCCGAGTTGG
>JBKQJQ010000087.1:0-2554 GCA_052147875.1 Solirubrobacteraceae bacterium
TTCCCGACAGCCGGCCGGCGATCACGGGTTATTCGCGGGCGAGCATGGCGGCGGCTTCGCGTTCGAGGTCGACGTACGGCTCGCCGCTGACGTCG
Organism: Solirubrobacteraceae bacterium; assembly: GCA_052147875.1. Taxonomy (GTDB): domain Bacteria; phylum Actinomycetota; class Thermoleophilia; order Solirubrobacterales; family Solirubrobacteraceae; genus Palsa-465. The sequence continues at coordinate 96 of JBKQJQ010000087.1, forward strand.
ACCGCGACGCGGTTGATGGTGCCACCGGTGAACTCGTGCGGATGCGGGCCCGGGTAGTCATCGGTGACGGGTTCGCCAGCGTCGCGTCCCACGCAGAGGCCCTCCCCGGCGATCGAGAACTTGCCGGGCTGGGTCTTGATCCGCTCCTCGACGACCTTCGTTTCGCCGTGGTAGAGAGACAGGATTCCCGTCGAGACGCCGGGCGGGTCCTCGCCATCCTTGACGAAGTTGGCGGCCAGGATCAGGTTCGTTCCCACCGGCACGTCTTCCGTGCCGACGATCTTCTGCTCGAAATGACCGACCCAGTTGTAGACGTAGTGCAGGCGGTTGTTCTTGACGTAGAGGGCGTGCCCGCCGAATCGTGAGCCGTGAGCGAACAGGACACCCTCCGCGCCCGGAGCGGGAATGTCGACGAGCGCGCCGATCCCGTAGGAACGGTTGCGGATGTTGACCGCCTGTGACTCCGGCACCTCCGCCAGGTCTGGGTAGTAGACGTAGCGATTGCGAGCTGGGCTCAGAAGCGGACGCGGGGTCGTGAGGATTTCGAGGGCTGAGCGGTCATCGAGCGGAAACGCTCCATTGCGACCGGCTTCGGCGTACCACAGGCTGATCATCTCGTTGAGCCGTTCGGGTTCCCGATCGGCGAGGTTGCGCAGCTCGGAGCGGTCGACGTCAGTGTGGTAAAGCTCCCACGTGTCGCTGCCGAAGTGACTCCAGCCGCTGATCGTCGGGTGGGTCGTGACGGCCTTCCAGCCGTCGTGCCAGATCGCCCGCGAGCCGAGCATCGAGTAGAACTGCGTCGAGCGCGCGCTCGGTGTCGCCCCCTGGTCGAAGCTGTAGCGCATGCTGACGCCGTCGAAGTCGCTCTGGACATGACCGCCGATCGTCTCAGGCGGCTCGACGCCCAGACAATCGAGGATCGTTGGGACGAGATCGATCGCGTGGTGGTACTGCTCGCGGATCTCGCCCTTCGCGGCGATCCCTTTCGGCCACGAGATGATGCACGGGTCACTCGTACCGCCGTTGAACTCGTAGCGCTTCCACATTTTGAATGGCGTGTTGAACGCCATCGCCCAGCCGTTCGGGTAGTGGTTGTAGGTCTTCGTGCCGCCGAGCTCCTCGAGCATCGCGAGGTTCTGCTCCATCGAATCGGGGATGCCGTTGGTGATGTTGTTCTCGTTCACCGACCCGTTTGGGCCGCCCTCTCCGCTCGCGCCGTTGTCGGAGATCAACAAGATCAGCGTGTTCTCGCGCTGCTCGGTCTCCTCCAGATAATCCAGCAGCCGCCCGATCTGAGCATCGGCGTGCGCCATGAACCCGGCATACACCTCGGCCATCCGGCAGAACAGCCGCTGCTCGTCGGCCGTCAGGGAGCTCCACGGCCGCGTCATGTCAAGCGGCGGGAAAGGCTGCCCCCCCGGTCCGGTCTGGTCGGCGATCGGGTTGATTGGCGGCACCTCGGTGTCCGGCAGGACGATCCCCAGCTGCTTCTGGCGGGCGAGCGTCTGCTCGCGGATCGCTTCATAGCCCATGTCGAACTGGCCCTTGAACTTGGCGATCCACTCCTTCGGAGCGTGGTGCGGCGCGTGGCATGCCCCGGGCGCGTAATACAGGAAGAACGGCTTATCCGGCGCGACGACCTTCGCGTCCTTGATGAACTCCAGCGCCTTGTCGGTCAGATCCTCGGTCAGGTGATAGCCCTGCGTCGGCGAGCGCGGTGGATCGACGAGATGACTGTCGTAGACGAGGTCTGGATACCACTGGTTGGTCTCTGCGCCGAGGAACCCATAGAAGCGCTCAAAGCCGCGGCCGGTCGGCCAGTTGCGTCGCGAGGACGCGAGGTTCATCTCCGACTCCGGGCACAGATGCCACTTGCCGACCATGTACGTGTTCCAGCCGGCCTCCCCGAGGATCTCCTGGATCTGTCCATTCTCGGGCGGGATCACCCCGCTCGCGCACGGGAACCCGATCGCCGCCTCGGTGATGCACGCCATGCTGTTGCGCGTGTGATTGCGCCCGGTCAGCAGGCACGAGCGGGTCGGCGAGCACAGCGCCGTCGTGTGCATCTGGGTGTAGCACAGCCCTTCCTCGACGATACGGTCGATGTTCGGTGTCGGGACCGGACCGCCGTAGCTGTTCAACACCGAAAAGCCGACGTCGTCGAGCACGATGTACAGAACATTCGGCGCTCCCTCGGGAGCCTTTGGCGCCTCAAACGGAGCCCAATCCGGCACCGAATCGCGAATGTCGATGTTGATAACGCCCTTAAACCGCTCGCTCATCGCGCCCGCCTCACATGTCTGCACAGGGAAAGAAGATCGCGCACCACAGTGCGCGATTTCACCGTCACAAACCACCGGCGACCAAACATCATCCAGATCGGGTGATGGTCCAGCGAGCCGCCCGCATCGTTAGCGAATGCCAGAGTCGCGAGCCTCGTCATCCGCCCAGCCGAGTAC
>JBKQJQ010000088.1:0-3588 GCA_052147875.1 Solirubrobacteraceae bacterium
ACACGCTCTCCTACGCGGCCACACACGGCTCGGCGCCGAACGTCCGGACCGCGATGGCGATCAGCGGCCCGAACTTCAACGTCCGCTGCGAGCGCCCGATCACCCGCGTCCTGTACGCGATCGAGAACGGCGGCTTCTCCGGCGCCTACATGCCGCAGAACATCGTCGTCGGTCAGGACGCGCGCGACGTCGCCCAGTTCGTGTCCACGTATGCGGGACGCGCTGCGCCGAAGGAGCCGGGCGCCGTCCCCTGCATCGCCAAGCCGATCGGCACGCTGCCGCCACCGGTCAGCGCGACGGCTGCCGCGACGACGACCACGACCACGTCCTCGAGCACGACGGCTGCCGCCTCGGCGCCGGCCAAGAAGCCGGCCAAGGCGAAGAAAAAAAAGACAGCTCACACGTAGCGGAGGGCGCGCGTTCTCGACATCAGGCTGATCCGTCGCGAACCGGACGCCGTCAGAACGGCGCTCGCGCGTCGCGGCGCCGACGCTGCCGCAGCGATCGACCAGGTGCTCGAACTCGACGAGCGCTGGCGTGCGATCACGACTGAGCTCGAAGCTCTGCGCGCCGAGCAGAACCAGGCCAGCCGCGCGCTCAAGGGCGCACCGAGCGACGAGCAGCGGGCGCAGCTCGCCGAGCTCGCCGCCCGCGGGCGCTCACTGAGCGACGAGGAGACATCGCTGCGCGCGCAGCGCGACGCCGCCCTGTCGGCGCTGCCCAACCTGCCGGCCGCCGACGCTCCAGGAGAGGACACGGTCCTCAAGGAGGTCGGGGAGGCGGGCGCGACCGGCCGCGACCACCTCGAGCTCGCCGGCGAAATGATCGACATCGAACGCGGCGCACGGCTGTCCGGGTCGCGCTTTGCCTACCTTCGGGGCGAGCTCGTGCTGCTCGAGTTCGCGCTCGTGCAGTTCGCGCTGTCGAAGCTGGTCGGCGAGGGCTTTGAGCCGGTGGTCCCGCCGGTGCTGGTGCGCGAGCAGGCGCTGTACGGGACCGGGATGCTGCCCGACACCGAGCAGCAGATCTATCAGGTGCCCGAGGACGACCTCTACCTGGTCGGCACCTCCGAGGTCGCGCTCGCCTCGTTGCACCGCGAGGAGATCCTCGCTGCCGACCAACTCCCGCTGCGCTACGCCGGCATCTCGAGCTGCTTCCGGCGCGAGGCCGGGGCCGCCGGCAAGGACACGCGAGGGATCTTCCGCGTGCACCAGTTCGACAAGGTCGAGATGTTCAGCTTCGTCGAGCCCGAGCAAGCCGAGGCCGAACACGAGTACCTGCTGTCGATCGAGGAGTCGATCATGAGCGCGCTCGAGATTCCCTACCGGGTGGTCGCGATCGCGGTCGACGACCTGGGTGCTTCGGCGGCCAAGAAATACGACGTCGAGGGGTGGCTGCCAGGACAGGGCCGCTACCGCGAGCTGACGTCGTGCTCGAACACGACTGACTACCAGGCCCGCCGGCTCGACATCCGCTACCGCGGGCCCGACGGCAAGCCCGCGCACGCGGCGACGTTGAACGGGACGGCAGTCGCGGTCGGACGGACGATCATCGCGCTGCTCGAGAACGGTCAGCAGCAGGACGGGTCGATCGTGCTGCCGGAGGCGCTGACACCGTTCGGCGCGCCAGCGCGCCTCCAGAGCCGCATCAGCGAGTAGCGCTAGGAGCTAGGAACGGACGGCGCGCAGCCGCCGAGGGCCGCTGTTCTCGAGCACGACCAGCGCCGCCCGCGGCGGCCCGCAGGTCGCGATCCGGGCCCGCATGCGAACACCGAATGTGTTCCACGGACGAACGAAGCGGCGTGACGTTTCGGGATCGTCTCCGTTGGCGGCCTCGATGATCGCGAGGGCGAAGCTCGTGCGACCCTGAGCCTCGGCGTCGGCGGGCACCAGGAGTTCGGCGACCGGCTTGTCGATTGCGTCTTCCTCGGTCATGCTGAGAAACGCCTCGGCCTGCTCGGACATCGCCTGCACGAGCAGTGCCGAGTCGACGACCAGGAACGCATCACGATCGGCCGGAACGGCATCTTCGCGCGCCTCGAGCAGCAGGCCGAGTCCGCATGAACTGCAGACGCGCTCGTTCGGAGGCGGCGGTGCGCCGCCCGGTGAAGGTGCCGCGCAGTGGCCGCAGAACCACAGCCACGGGACGTCCTTCGCGAGGCCGCCTTCAACAAGTCGGAGTGCCGGTCGTTGGATCACGTGCGTGGTTGCCTGAGTCAAGGTCCCCTACCGTCTAGACGGTCTCTCTAGGCCGCGTGCAGTCTACGAGATCAATCGGCACCGCGCAAGAAAATTAGCGCCCCCATTTTCCGGTGCTTTGGGCTGGGCGGGGACAAACGGATGGCCAATCCGTATTTTCCCCCGATCGATGTAAGCGTGTTTACACGGATGCCGCGCATGAGGTTCGCGCGCCGACCGACAGGAGACTGAAGCGGGTCATCGCGAGGCAGGAACGTTAATATCAGTCAGCGGAGAGGGGGGGATTCGAACCCCCTCGAACGATCCCCGGCGATCCCGCGCGGTACCAAGGAGATACCAAAGCCTGATACCACCGGGTGACCGTCCCCCAGCGACCCGCAGCGACCGCGCGGGAAGGGTCACGCAAGGGGTCACGCGCTTTTCTTGACTGCGGCTCGGGCGCGGGCGGGCGTAAGCGGCCAGGCCGCGGGCCGTTGTACAAGAGATCGGCACCACCTGCCGTGATTGACGGGTAGAGGAGTAGGTGCCGATAAGCCGAAACGAGGCACCGATCGAGCGTCATTACTACAGCGCGGAGTCCCTGAGGGACGAGCTACGGACGTTCGAAGAGCGCTACGGCTTGTCGTCGGCGGACTTCTACAAGCGCCACGTGAACAGCGAAGCACCGCGATCGGTGACGCCGTTTGACCGTGTCGTCTGGTCGGACACCTACCGCGAGGTCTGCCGTCTTGGGGACCGCGCGTTGCGGCCGGCGTAGCCGTTCTCTAGCGGCGCCTCGGCGTGCAGGCCGACCTCTTCTCGAGAGATCTAGGGCCCGTTTGAGCGAGATCGGCTCGATGTGGCGCTCGCGCTGACGCTCCGAGCCGTATTGCTCATGAACAGGCGAGTCATCATGGAGTGGATCCCGCTCCCAGCCGCGGACGTGCGCGCCGTTGATCACGAGCGCGTACGAATAGACCTCGCGTGTCGTGTGGCGGCCGTTGACCACCAAAACGCGCTCGTAGACCTCCACATACGCGTCTGCTCCGAGACGGAGCGTTGCCCGAACGCGCCCTCGCTTGCCAGCTGACCGGGGGTCGGCCTGGAAGACCTCAGAGAGTGGTTCTTCGGACACGCAGCCGGCGTCGGCAAACTCGCGCTCCTTCTGTCGGAAGTACTCCCAGATGTCCAAGTTCTTGCTATCCCGCGCGAGGGGTCGGACGCGGCGACGACCGCAAGGGGCACGCCGGGGGTCACGCACCTCTCGCAAAGCCCTCAAGAACAGCGGAGAGGGGGGGATTCGAACCCCCGAACGAGGTTGACCCCCGTTACGCGATTTCCAGTCGCGCCCGTTCAACCGCTCCGGCACCTCTCCGGGCCGGCTTAGCCTAGCGTGACCAGTCAGACGAAG
>JBKQJQ010000089.1:0-4148 GCA_052147875.1 Solirubrobacteraceae bacterium
CTGCGGATGGCCGCTCATGCGTCGTGGTACAGCGCGAATTCCCATGGGTGCGGCCGCAACCGGATCGCGTCGACCTCGGCCTCTCGCTTGTAGCGCAGGTAGGACTCGATCAGGTCGGGCGTGAACACGTCACCTTCGAGCAGGAACGAGTGGTCGGCCTCGAGCGCGTCGAGACTCGCGTCGAGCGACCCGGGGACACGTCCGATCGACGCAAGCGTTTCCGCCGGCAGCTCGTAGATGTCAGCGTCGAGCGGCTCGCCGGGGTCGAGCCCGCGCTTGATCCCGTCGAGTCCCGCGAGCATGAGCGCGCTGAAGGCAAGGTACGGGTTGGCGGTCGGGTCCGGCGAGCGAAACTCGATCCGCTTGGTCTTCGGTGCCTCGTGGTACATCGGCACCCGCACGCACGCTGAGCGGTTACGGGCCGAGTAGACGAGGTTGACCGGCGCCTCGAAGCCCGGCACGAGCCGGCGATACGAGTTCGTCGTCGGCGCGCAGAACGCCATCAGGGCTGCTGCGTGATCGAGCAGCCCGCCGATGTAGTGGATCGCGAGCTCACTCAGGTGCGCATAGCGGCCCTGGCCGTACATCAGCGGCTCGCCGTCCTTCCACAACGACTGGTGCACATGCATGCCGGAGCCGTTCTCCTGAAAGATCGGCTTGGGCATGAATGTCGCCGTCTTCCCCGCAGCCGCGGCCGTGTTCTTGACCACGTACTTGTAGATCATCATCTGATCGGCCATCTTCAGCAGCGGCTGGAACCGCATGTCGATCTCGCCCTGGCCGCCCGAGGAGACCTCGTGGTGGTGGAACTCGCACTTGATCCCCAGCGACTCCATCGTCATCACCATCTCGCCGCGCAGGTTGGCGAGCGAGTCCGATGGCGGGACCGGGAAGTAGCCCTCCTTCTGGCGGAGTTTGTAGGCAAGGTTGGGTCCGGGCGTCCCGACCTCGCCTGTGTTCCAGAAGCCCTCCTTCGAGTCGATCTCGTAGAAGGCGCGGTGCTCACGTTGCTCGTAGGCGAGACGGTCGAACACGAAGAACTCCGCCTCGGGACCGAAGTAGGCGACGTGAGCGATGCCACTCCCCACAAGGTGCTTCTCGGCCTTCTGCGCAACGAAGCGCGGATCACGGCCATACGGCTCACCCAGAACCGGATCTGCGATCGAGCAGATCAACGACAACGTCGTGCGCGTGTAGTACGGGTCAATGAACGCGGTAGTCGCGTCCGGCATCAGGAGCATGTCGGACTCATGGATCTCCTGAAAGCCGCGGATTGAGGAGCCGTCGAAACCAAGCCCAGTCTCGAAGTCACCCTCGTCGAGCGCGGCCAGCGGCAGCGTCATGTGCTGCCACGTGCCCGGCAGGTCAGCGAACTTGAGATCCACCATCTCCACCTTGCGCTCGCTCGCGAATGCCAGGACCTCCGCAGCGGTCGTGGCGCCGGTCGCCGACATCGTCTGCGTACTGTCTGTAATCGACACCGAGGTGCCCTCCTTGCTATTCGAGTTCGTCGAAGCCAGGGCAGAACAGCCCGGCCCTTGACTTAAGAGAACGTGGCCTGCGTAGAGTCGAGACCCAGGCGTTTCGCCCGTCGGTGGCGTTCGGGCCAGGCCGGAGAGCTCGTGGACACGCTGAGCCTATCGCCGAACGGTGCGTCTATGGAAGTTAGGATTTGCGGAGCGGTGGTCGCCGCGCCGTCACGGACGCCGAGAGCCTCGCGAGTGACTCCTTGTCGTGCCGTCCGTAATACCGCACATCGCGCGTCGCTGCTCAAGCATTCCCGGATTTCGGACCTACGCACCGAAGAGCACCTGTAGGCCTCCTGCGCCGAGAGGCTCGCTTCGGGGTCCGTCAGCCAACTCGGACAAAACGCCGACCACCGGCCAATCTTCGCCGAACCCCGGCGGACTACGGAAAATCGCTCAGACCGCCGGGCGCGCTCCGTGGCGCCTTCGGACGACGAGACCGGCGCGCGCGCGAGCCCTTACTTGAAGGGCTGGTCTGACGGCCACTTTTGCGGGGATCGTGCGCGAGGCGATCAGGCAAGAGCAGCTCCCCGAGGTAAATACCCGCCGGGCTGAACACGTCGCCGCCGACGCACTTCCCTAGGTACTTGCCGGTACCACACCACAAGCCGTCACCGTCGCGGAACCCGACGTAGCTCCCGCTACACCTCCACAAATCCACGCCCGAAGCGTAACGATCGATGAAGCCATAACCGGACTCGCGTCGTGACAGAGCCGGCGTTCGGGCCTGTCGGCGGACGCGTTCCCGTAAAGCGGACGACCGGGGCTTTTCTAGAGCCCTCTGACGGACTCGAACCGTCGGCCCTCCGTACGCGGCTTGAGCAAACCTGAGCCCCCGCGCGCTACGAGGCGGCGGGGGCCAGTTTGTCGCGTGTCACCTGGGCCGGGAGCCAAGCGGGAGGAGCGTCCAACGGGCGCCCCTCCCGGGTCCCTGGCGCTTAGCGGTGACCGGCGAACGGGGTGGTCGCTGCGACGACGCCCGGGCTCTGGGTCGTGTAGTTACCGGCGGGCGCATACGAGTGACCGTAGTTCAGCGTCCCGCGATTCTGCGCCATATCGGCGCCAGCAGGCGTGATGCTCTTGACCGGCGTCGCGTTGACGAGCTTGAACGTCGTCGGCTGCGTCGTCCCCGAGTTCAGCGCCAGCAGCACCAGTGCGAGCGCGACCGCGCCAAGCGCGGCGGCGATGATCGCCACGGTACGGCGAGAGACGGTGGACAAAGACTGGGCGGTGAATGACGGTGTGGACATTTGTGGCTCCCCTGCTTTCGATGGCGGTTCGCTTTAGGGTGTCCACAAGGTCTCAGGAGTGCGCCCGGGTGACCAGGTCGGTCGACCCATTGCGGTGAGTCATTTGACTCACGCCCGTGCGCGTCACGTTCCGCCGCCCAGGCCCTGGCGGGATAGGCTGCGCGCCGTGGGCCTCCGCCGTGCGCAAGACCGGCGGCGCCTGCACGCGACCAGGGCGAGCGCCGACCACCGGAAGGTCGGGCGCCGAGTCCGGGCAGCCTGCACGCTGGCCAAGCTCACGCTGCTCGACGCGGCCAGGGCGACCGGCATCAGCCACGTGCACCTCGTCGCCGCGGTCGGTGCGCGCGAGTCGCTAACGCGACCGACGGCCGCGACCTCGCCGCTCTGCTCGGTACCCCGCCGACTGGCGCGCTCGCGGCTGGGACAGCGACCTCCGGTTGTATCCCTGAAAATCTCACCACCGAGCCATGACGCGGCGCACCTGGATTGAGCTTCAGGCGTTCACGCCGGGAGGGCAGATGAGCGAGCTCGTAGAGAACAGGCTCGGCGGTCTCACCGTCGTAGTCGGGCCGCCTTGCTTCCTCCGAGCAAAGAAGCTGCCAGGCGGTGGAGATCCCACGGTCGCTGTCAGCGCTGCTCAGTCGACAAGCGAGGTCCACGTCAGGCGCGTCATGGAGGGCCTCATGCAGTTGGCTCGGCTAACCCGGGCCCTTCTTGCCGCGCGACGCAAGGTTGAGTTCGTGCTGCAGCAGATACCCCCGGCGAGCGAAGGCGAAGCAGGAGCTGGGCTCCATGGTGTGGCGTGCTTGAGCGGCTGTCATCGGCGACAGCCACCTACGTGATGTGTGGGTGTCGCGGCCCGGGCGTGTGATAGCGGCTGTTACGACCATGTTATGGGCGGCTCGATATCACTCATGCCATGCGCCGAACAGCCCCGAGCCTTCTAGCCGGCGCAGCCGCGCTTGCCGCTGCCATGGTGGGCGCCGCCTGCGGCTCGAGTTCCGCGGGCAGCGCCGGCACCAACCTGAGTCGGACCCTACAGAGCCAGATCCATAACGAGTCGCTCCGGTTCGCCCGGTGCATGCGCACCAACGGCGTTCCGAACTTCCCGGATCCCCCCGGCAACGGCAGCTATGGGGTCAAGGCCTTCGCGCAGCAGTCCAACGGCACAACCGTGTCGATCAACGGCGTGCCGGTCAACGCCCCCGCGTTCCGCACGGCGATGGCGAACTGCCAGCAGGACTTGCCCCAGCCACCGGCGCCGACCACCCCGCAGCTCGCGAGGATTCGCGGGCTCATGGTGACGTGGGCGAAGTGCATGCGCAGCCACGGGCTCCCGCACTTCGGCGACCCGACGATCACCGCTGACGGC
>JBKQJQ010000090.1:0-19433 GCA_052147875.1 Solirubrobacteraceae bacterium
GCGGGTGACTCGCGGCCGAGCCACGGGTTGCGCTCGCGTTGCGCGTCGTCGTGTGGCCGCCCGCACCTGCGTGCCCGGTCGTGTCGAGATTCTGGGTGCTGCCCGTGTCGGACGCCGTGTGCCGGGCGGTCCCTGCCTGGCCTGATCTCATGTCGCGGTTTTCCACGCCGAGCCGCCGCTCCCTGCGGCGACGCCGAGCCACATGCGCCCGCTGCACGTTGGATTGCGCACGGCCGGGCTTGCTCGGTCGCCTCGCCGCTCTTCCTGCGGCGCCCCGTTGGACCTATCCAGCCGTCCTGGAGGTCATACTGCGATCTTCACAAGTCCTTAAGGAGCGATGTCGCGTGTCGTTCTTCGACGACGTCGACGAACAGCCTCGAACCACGCCTCGAGCCCAGCCGCGTCGCAGCCGGTCGTCGGGAGGCGGTCGTCGGCCGCCTGGCAGCCAGCAGTCGGTCCAGACACGGCGAGTAGTCGCCGCGGTCGTGCTGCTGGTCGTCGTGATCCTGATCGCGCTCGGCGTGCACAGCTGCCAGGTCAGCCAGCGAAACAGCGCCCTGAAGAGCTACACGAACGACGTCTCGTCCGTGATCACGGACTCCAACAACACCGGCCAGCAGCTGTTCAAGATTCTCTCAAGCGGCGTCAGCTCAGCCAGCGGCACGAGCGTCTACAACAGCATCACCCAGACCCTGTCGCAGGCGAAAAAGCAGCTCGCTACCGCGAAGGGGTTCAGCGTCCCTGACCAGGTCAAGACGGCCAACCAGAACCTGCTGCTCGCGCTGCAGATGCGCGTCGACGGGATCGCCAACATCGCGCAGCAGATCCAGCCCGCGCTCGGCAACTCGACCAGCAAGGACGCGATCTACACGATCGCCGCCGAGATCGCGCGCCTGTACTCCTCCGATGTCGTCTACAAGGACTACACGACGAAGGAGATCGCGGCTGCCCTGCACGGGGCGGGGATCGCGGTCGGGGCGCCCAACGGCCAGAACATCGCCGGCGGCCAGTTCGTCCCGGATGTGTCCTGGGTGACGCCGACGTTCCTCGCCAATCAGCTCCACGTGACGCTCCCCCAATCCAATAACGGCAACGGAAAGTTCGTCCCAGGCCTTCACGGGCACATCCTCAACTCGGTCAGCGTCGCGGGGACCACCCTGCAGACCGGATCACCGAACACGATTCCGGCCAGCCCGGCGCCGAAGTTCACGCTCAGCTTCACCAACGGCGGGCACTTCAACGAGCTCAACGTCATCTGCAAGGTGACCGTGTCGGGCACCAGTGACGGCGGACAGACGACCGTGCCGGAGACGTTCGCCGGCAAGTCGACCACCTGCACGGTGCCGCTCAAGTCGGTCCCGGCGACCGGGACGGCGACGGTCGTCGCGACGATCGAGCCGGTCCAGGGCGAGACGAATATCGCCGACAACACGCTGTCGTTCCCAGTCACGTTCCAGTAGCGCCCGCCGTTCCCCCGCGGATCTGACCCCGGGCGTCGCGGGCTCCGCCCCGGCCTTATCCTTCCACTGGTGCATGACCTGACCAGCACCGTCGGCATCGTCGCGCTGGCGGCCGGTGCGGTGGCAGTCGTCGCGCTACTGCTGAGCCTCAGCCTCGCGATCCGCCTGCGGCGAGTCCGCCGCGATCAACGGGCGGTGCTCGGCGACGGGCAGGCTGATCTGGTCAGCCATGCGGCGACGTTGCAGAACCAGTTCGAAGCGCTCAACGACTACGTCCAGGACGTCGCCGGACGGCTCGACCAGCGGATGGGAACCGCGGAGCAGCGGCTCGACGGGGCGATCGCCTACCGGTCGCTGGTCCGCTACGACGCGTACGGTGAGATGTCGGGCCGGCAGTCGACCTCGATCGCGCTGCTCGACGCTTCGCGCTCGGGCGTCGTCCTGTCCTCGATCCACCACCGCGACCAGGCCCGCCTGTACGCAAAGCAGATCTACGCCGGCCGCGGCGAGCTCGAGCTCTCGCCGGAGGAGAACGAGGCGATCAGGCTGGCGCTCGAGGGCGGCGGCGAGACCGCCGCGTCCGCTCAGGGCTGACGAGCTGGCAATGCGGGTCGGCTACTTCGGGCCCGAGGGCACGTTCACCCACGAGGCGCTGATCGCGAGCAGCACCGGTGCCGAGATCGAGGCAGTGCCGCTGCCGACGATCTACGACACGGTGATGGCGGTGCACTCGGGCCAGGTCGAGCGGGCGTTCGTGCCGATCGAGAACTCGCTCGAGGGGTCCGTCAACGCGACCCTCGACGCACTCGCGATGGAGACCGAGGACGTCGGCATCGTCGGCGAGGTCGTGCACCCGATCCGCCATTGCCTGATCGCGCGCACCGAACTCGAGCTCGAGCAGATCGAGGTCGTCATCTCACACCCACAGGCAAGCGCGCAATGCGCGCGCTTCATCCGCACCCGACTGCCGGGCGCTCAGGTCCTGGCGGGCAGCTCGACCGCCGAGGCGGTACGTCAGGTCGCCGCGCATGACGGACCCTGGGCGGCGCTGGGCAACCGGGCCGCGGCCGAGCGCTACGGCTGCCATGTGTTGCGGGCCGGGGTCGAGGACGTGGCCGACAACGAGACCCGGTTCGTGTGGCTCGGCCCGGCGGGCGCGGCCGGCGGCGCGGCACAAGAGCGCGGCGGCCCCCGTCAGCCGCTCGGGCCATGGAAGACCGCGGTCGTGTTCTGGGGGATCGGCTCCGAGGCGCCCGGCTGGCTTGTCGGCTGCCTGGCTGAGTTCGCCAGCCGCGACGTCAACCTGACCCGGATCGAGTCACGGCCACGCAAGCAGGGATTGGGCCGCTACATGTTCTTCTGCGACCTCGAGGGGCGCGACAGCGACCCGCGGGTCAACGATGCGCTCGAGGGGCTCCGCGGGCACGTCGAGAGGTTGCGCGTGCTGGGGTCATATCCGGCGGCCTGAAGCACCCCCAGGGCGAGCCGGGGTCGCCGCTACACTGCCGCGTGCAAGCCATGGCCTCCACCGCGACAGCAGAGCCATTGAGGTCCGCGCCGCCTCTCCAGCACCAGCGGCGCGGGCGTGAGGTTGGTCGGGTGCTGGTGCTCAACGCGACGTACGAGCCGATCAACGTCTGCACCGTGCGCCGCGCAGTTGTCCTGCTGCTCAAGGACAAGGCCGAGGTGATCGAGCACGCCGACTGGCAGCTGCACTCCGCCAATACGACGATCGCGCGACCGGTCGTGATCCGGCTCGTGACCTATGTGCGCATCCCGCGTGACACGCACCGGCGCAAGATCACGCGCCGAGCGGTGTTCGCTCGGGACGACTGGACCTGCCAGTACTGCGGCTCGCGCTCGAACCTGACCGTCGACCACGTGGTGCCGCGTTCGAAGGGCGGCGAGTCGAGCTGGGACAACATCGTCGCCTCGTGCGCGCCCTGCAACCGGCGCAAGGGAAACGCTTTATTGCGGCACGCCGGCATGAAGCTGATCAGGCAGCCGAGGACGCCCAGCCCGCACGTCTTCATCCAGGTCGCGAGCCCGACGATCCCGGCCGCCTGGCGCGCCTACCTGGCAGCCTGAGCGCTCGTCGGCGGGCGGGCATCCTCAGCAGCGCCGGCGGGCGTCCTAAGCCGCGCCCGCGGGCATCCGCAGCCGCGCCCGCGGGAGCATCAGCCGCGCCCCGTTGCTCGGGGTCGGGTTCGATCCCTGGCCATAGACAGCGGAGATCGCACTCGGCCGCAAAGTCGAGGTCGATCGTATGCCATATAGGCATACGATCGAACCCAAGTCCTACGCCGCATAGCGCTGCGCGGCCCGGGCCCGCGCCTTAGCCGCCTCGACGTCACGGTCCTTAGGTGGCGCGGTGGTCGTGAGACTGTCGAGCAGCGTCATCGACACGGCGGTCACGGCCTCGACTGCGGCCTCGAACGCGGCCTCGTTGGCCTTCGACGGCTTCGTGAAGCCGCTGATCTTGCGGACATATTGGAGCGCCGACGCGTGGATCTCCTCTTGGGTCGCCGGCGGCTCGAAGTTGTGGAGGGTACGGATGTTTCGACACATACAGCGAGCGTACTGCGCCCGCATCCCGCGCCCAAGACGCACGAAGGGCGCCGTTCGTCCACGGCGCCCTTCGCATCACATCTGGCTGCCAATTTCCGCGATGAGCAACTACGAGCCGGAGGGACTAATCCCGGCGCTCATCAGGACGGCGGTGTCGCGGGGGGACTCCGCTAAGCGGGGTCAGCCTCCGACCTAGCGGCCGGACACCTCCAGGGTCCCGCAAGAACTGTCAGACAAGTTCGGACCACCTCCTTTCTCTGGTACTCAGGAGGTTATCGAAGACTGACGACGTTTTTGGCCTCTTTGCTGGCGACCATCGGCCCACCGCCCCGCAGCCGCGTGGTCGTTGGGGAGCGGCGCGTTTTGCAAGGCACGGCGGAGACCGAGCGACTGCGGAACGGGGGCCGAGGTCCCCACCGCCCCGAACGCCTCCCGATATTGGTCATCGGCTCTGGCGCGGGACGCGCGTCGCGTCCGCGGCCCGCACCGCTCGGTCGGACCCTGGCGAGCGTCGCGCAACTCCGCAGCCTCACGCGGTGCGGGACGGGGGCGCGCGATCGCGCGGCCCGCGCCGGAGCTACTCGTCCGAGTCGGACTCGATGTCGGAGTCGGAGTCCGGAGCGGCGGGGGACTCGGGCTCGGGCGGAGCGACCGAGTCGTCGATGACCGGAGCCGCCGTCTCTGCCTCTGATTCCACGACCAGCGCGACGGCCGACACCTGGTCGTCGTCGCGGATGTTCATCACGCGCACGCCCTGCGACGCGCGCCCGTAGCGGTTGATCCCGCGCACCGAGGTCCGCTGGACCATCCCGTTCTGCGAGATGAACACCAGCTCCTGGTGCTCGCGCACGACCAGCGCACCGGCGAGCGCGCCCTTGTTCTCGGTCAGCTGGATCGTCTTGACGCCCATCGTGCCGCGGCCCTTGACCGGGTAGTCGGGGATCGGCGTCCGCTTGCCGTAGCCGTTCTCAGTCACAACGAGCAGCTCCTGATCGTCACGGGCGACGTCCATCGCGAGCACGGAGTTGCCCTTATGGGCCACGTTCATGCCGCGCACGCCGCTCGTGTCGCGCCCCATCGGGCGCACCTGCTCCTCGCTGAAGCGCGCCGCCTGGCCCGAGCGCGAGACCATGATGATGTCGTCGTGGCCGCTGGTGCGGCGGACCGCGATCAGTTCGTCGTCATCGCGGATGTTGATCGCGATGATCCCGTCGGCCTTGATCGGCGTGTTGTAGGCGCCGAAAGACGTTTTCTTGATCGTCCCGCGGCGCGTAGCGAACACGAGGTACTTGCCCTCGTTGAAGTCGCGCGTCGACAGCACGGACTGGACGCGCTCGCCGTCGCGCAACGGCAGCAGGTTCACGAGCGCGCGGCCCTTGGCGGTCCGCGACGCCTCCGGCAGCTCGTAAACCTTCAGCCGGTAGACCTTGCCGCGGTTGGTGAAGAACAGCAGGTAGTCGTGGGTGGAGGTGACGAACAGGTGCTCGATGTAGTCGTCGTCCTTCATGTCCATCCCGGTCACGCCGACGCCGCCGCGGCGTTGCATCCGGTACGTGGACAGGGGCAGCGACTTGATGTAGCCCGAGTGCGTGATCGAGATCACCATCTGCTGGTCGGCGATCAGGTCCTCGATGTCGATCTCGCCCTCGGCGTGCGTGATCTCCGTCCGGCGGTCGTCGCCGTAGGCATCGGCGATCTCCTGCAGCTCGTCCTTGATGATCCCATTGACGCGCTGCTCGTCGCCGAGGATCTCTCGCAGCTCCTTGATCCGCTCGGCGAGATCGGCGTGCTCCTGCTTGATCTTGTCGGCCTCGAGCGCGGTCAGGCGGCTGAGCGTCAGCTGCAGGATTGCCTGCGCCTGGATGATCGTCAGCTCGAAGCGCTCGACCAGCCCGTTGCGCGCGGCCTCGGGATCGCGCGAACCGCGGATCAGCGCGATCACCTCGTCTAGGTTGGCGAGCGCGACCAGCAGACCCTCGAGGACGTGTGCCCGCTCCTCGGCGCGGCGCAACTCGTACTTCGTGCGGCGCACGATCACGTCGCGCTGGTGGTCGACGTAGTGGCCGATCACCTCGCGCAGCGACAGCGTGCGCGGCACGTTGTCGACCAGCGCAACCATGTTGACGCCGAATGTGGTCTGGAGCGGCGTGTGCTTGTAGAGCTTGTTGAGGACGACCTTCGGAATCGCGTCGCGCTTGAGCTCGATCACGATCCGCATCCCGTGGCGGTCGGACTCGTTGCGCAGGTCGGTGATCTCGGGAATCTTCTTCTGCTCGTGGAGCTCCTTGATCTTCAGGATCAGACCGCCCTCGCCGTCGCGGCGCACCTGGTAGGGCAGCTCGGTGACGATGATCGCCTCCTTGCCCTGGCCGATCGGCTCGATGTGGGCCTTGCCCTGGAGACGGATCTTGCCCCGACCCGTCGCATAGGCGTCGCGGATCCCGTCGCGGCCGAGGATCAGGCCGGCGGTCGGAAAGTCCGGGCCCTTGATGTGTTTCATCAGGCCCTCGATGTCGATCGCCGGGTCGTCGATGTAGGCGACCGTCGCCGAGATCACCTCGCGCAGGTTGTGGGGCGGGATGTTGGTTGCCATCCCGACGGCGATCCCCGAGCCGCCGTTGACGAGCAGGTTCGGGAACCGCGCCGGCAGCACGGTCGGCTCCTGCCGCGTTCCGTCGTAAGTGGGCACGAAATCGACGGTCTCGTCGTCGATGTCGCGCAGCATCTCGGTCGCGAGCTTCGCGAGCCGCGCCTCTGTGTAGCGCATCGCTGCGGCTGAGTAGCCGTCGATGTTGCCGAAGTTGCCGTGGCCGTCGACCAGCGGGTAGCGCATCGAGAAGTCCTGCGCCAGCCGGACGAGCGTGTCGTAGATCGCTGAGTCGCCGTGGGGGTGGAACTTGCCCATCACCTCGCCGACGATCTGGGCGCACTTGACGTGCTTGCGATTCGGCTGCAGGCCTAGCTCGTTCATCACGTACAGGACGCGACGGTGGACCGGCTTCAGTCCATCGCGGACGTCGGGCAGCGCACGCCCGACGATGACCGACATCGCGTAGTCGAGATACGCAGAGCGCATCTCCTCCTCGAGCCCGCGTGGCTCGATGTTGCCGCCGCCGATTGTGTCAATCGCAGACATCTCTGATTACACGTCCAGGTTGGCGGCCAGCGCGTTCTCCTCGATGAACGCACGCCGCGGCTCGACCTGGTCTCCCATCAGCATCGAGAACACGAGGTCGGCCGATGCCGCATCCTCCATCGTCACCTGGACCAGCGTTCGCGTCTCGGGATCCATCGTCGTCTCGCGCAGTTCCTCGGCATCCATCTCACCGAGCCCCTTGAAGCGGTAGTAGTCGATCCCCTTCTGAGCGATCGCCAGCACACCGTCGCGAAGCTCCTCGAACGTCGCCGCCTCACCGTGGTTATCGGCGAGGCGCACGATGAACGGCGGCGTGCCGGTCAGCACTGCGAGCTCGCGGTGAACGTCGGCTAGGCGCTGATACTCGTGCGCGTCGAGCGCTGCGCGGCGAACGTGGTGGGTGGTCGCAAGGCCTGTCTTGGCCTCGATCGTGCGGATCACGACCTCCTCCGGACGCTCCTCGATCAGAAGCAGCCCGTAGGCCTCGCCGTCGCCGTTGCGCTCATGGCCGGCGACGTGCTTGAGCAATCCCGCGGTGTCGGTGATCTGCTCATCGAGCAGCCGCGCCTGCTCCATGAACGTCACCACGCCCTGGCCGTGCGCGGCGCGCAGCGCCGATGCCCAGCCGTCGTACTGCTTGAGCAGCCGCGTGAACCGCTTCCAGCGCGCCTCGGTTAGCTTGAACGGCTTGTTGTAGCGGTCGTAGATCTCGAGCTTCTCGAACTTGTCGCCGAGCAGGATCTCCTCGAGCTCTGCTTCGCGCTCGATGTAGCGGTGCTTCTGGCCGCGCGTCAGGCGATACAGCGGCGGCTTGGCGATGTAGACATAGCCGGCCTCGATCAGTGGCTGCATCTCGCGGAACAGGAGCGTCAGCGCGAGCGTCCGGATGTGGGCTCCGTCGACGTCGGCGTCGGTCAGCAGCACGACCTTGTGGTAGCGCGCCTTGGCGATGTCGAACTCGTCGCGCACGCCCGTCCCGATCGCCGTGATCAGCGCCTGGACCTCGGTGTTCGCAAGCACCTTGTCAATCCGGCTCTTCTCGACGTTCAGGATCTTGCCGCGCAGGGGCAGGATCGCCTGCGTGTTGCGGTCGCGGGCGCTGACCGCCGAGCCGCCAGCCGAGTCTCCCTCGACCACGAACAGCTCCGCGAACTTCGGATCCTTGACCGAGCAGTCCGCCAGCTTGCCCGGCAGCGTCGAGTTCTCGAGCGCCGACTTGCGCCGCGTCAGATCACGCGCTTTGCGCGCGGCGGCGCGCGCCTGGGCGGCCGACACGGCCTTGCGGATCACAGCCCGGGCCTCCTGGGGGTTCTCCTCCAGGAACTCCACGAGCCGCGCGTAGACGACCGACTGGACGAACGACTGCATGCCGGGGTTGCCGAGCTTGGTCTTCGTCTGGCCTTCGAACTGCGGATCGGTGAGCTTGGCGGAGATGACGGCGGTCAGCCCCTCGCGGACATCCTCGCCGCTCAGGTTCTCGTCCTTCTCCTTCAACTCGCCCTTCTCGCGCGCGTACTTGTTGAGCGCGCTCGTCAGCGCCGAGCGGAAGCCGCTCAGGTGCGAGCCGCCCTCGAGCGTGTTGATGTTGTTGGCAAACGAGAACACCGACTCTTGGTAGGAGGCGTTCCACTGCATCGCGACCTCGACCTGGCCCTCGTCGCTCTCGCCCTCGAACGAGATCACCTTGTGCTGGATCGGGTCCTTGTTCTCGTTCAGGTACTTGACGAAGTCGACGATCCCGCCCTCGTACTGGAACTCGACCCGGTTGCCGGCGCCCCGCTCGTCGATGATCGTGATGTGCAGGCCGCGGGTAAGGAACGCGGTGTCGCGCATCCGCTCCTCGATCGTCTTGAAGTTGAGCTCGAGCGTCTCGAACACGTCGCCGTCGGGCAGGAAGGTGATCGTCGTGCCGGTCTCCTGGGTCGCCTCGCCCTTCTTCAGGTCGCCGAGCGGCGTGCCGCGCTCGTAGCTCTGCGTCCACTTGTGACCTTCGCGCCAGATCTCGACGTCGAGGCGCTCCGACAGCGCATTGACGACTGAGACGCCGACCCCGTGCAGGCCACCGGAAACCTTGTAGCCGCGCCCGTCGCCGAACTTGCCGCCGGCGTGCAGGACCGTCAGCACGACTTCGACCGCCGGGCGGTTCTCCTTCTCCATCACCCCGACCGGAATACCGGCGCCATTGTCGGTCACGGTCACGCGGTTGTCCGGATGGATCGTGATCACCACGCTGTCGCAGCGGCCGGCAAGCGCCTCGTCGACGGAGTTGTCGACGACCTCATACACGAGATGGTGGAGTCCGCGCTCGCCGGTGGAGCCGATGTACATGCCCGGACGCCTGCGTACCGCGTCGAGCCCCTCGAGCACGGTGATGTCCTGAGCGTCGTAACTAGTTTTCTTGTCAGCGCCCGCTGCGGCGCCGTCGTCGTTCGCCAACGAGTCCTCCAATGACGTTGCAACGCCCCGGTCCCGCGCCGCGCGGGGCGCGCCGGGGCGTCAAAGAATTGGTGTACAGAAGAATAGCACAGTGGCCGGTCGAAACCGCCCCCCTCCGCTGACGGTTTTGCCTGCAAAACGCGGCAAAATGGGGTCCGCTCAAGACCCTATCCGTCGTGTCCGACGGCGACGCAGCGAAGGCGCTGCACCGACGCGCGTGCGAGCTGCGCGTTGAGGCGCTCGACGATCTGAGGCGACATCAGATCGAGTTCCTGCGCCCATACTGACGCCGAGCACGAGATCGTCACCACGCCACCTCGTTCGGCCGTCGGCTGCGCCTCCGCGGCGATCGCTTCGCCGACCGCCGTCGGCCACGCGCGCTGCACCTCGGCGAGCATCGTCTCGGGCGCCAGTTCGTCCGCCAGGTGGCCGAATGCCGTCTCGAGCGGGCGTGGCGCTCGGCGGTAGCTCATAGCGCCGCTGCCTCGTCCAGCACCTTGCCATCGGCGACCGCCAAACGGGCCACTCCGCCCTCGTCGGCGCCCGGAATCTGCTCGAGATCGGTCGCCGTGATCACCGCCTGGCCGCCATCGGCCCGGAGCAGGTCGACCAGCGCCCGGCGCCGCGTCTGGTCCAGCTCGCTCATCACGTCGTCGAGCAGCATCACGGGTGGCGTGCCACGCCGGTCGGCGATCGCCTGGCGCTCGGCCAGCAGCATCGCCAACAGCGCCAGCCGCTGCTGTCCCTGGGAGCCGTAGGCGCGCAGTTCGCGCCCCTCACGCTGGGCCACAAGGTCGTCGCGGTGAGGCCCGTGGCCGCTGAAGCCCCGCTCGAGATCGCCGTCTACGCGCTCAGTGAGCTCCGCGCGCAGCGTGTCGACGTCGGCTGCCTTTGACCGCGGCCGGTAGCTCAGGACCGGGGCGCCGTCGAGACCGAGCTCGCCGCAGCAAGCCGCGAACCGCTCCGCGATCATCTCGACGGCGGAGCGTCGGTCATCCATCAGCGCGATCCCGTGGTGTGCAAGCTGCAGATCCCAGCTGGACAATGACTCGCGCCTCGCGGCGCCGGCACGGATCCGCGCGATCAGGGCGTTGCGCTGCGCCAGCGTCTGTGCATATGCCCGGCGGGTAGCGATCCGCGCGGGCCACAGCGCGGCAACGAACTGGTCGAGGTGCGCCCGGCGCAGCGACGGAGCGCCCTTGATCAACTCGAGCCGATCGGGCATGAAGACGCTCATCAGCGGACGCTCGGCAGCGTCGACGAGGCGTTCGACGGCCGCCCCGTCGACCCGCATCCGTTTCGGCTCCCCGGGCGCGAAGCCGACCGCGAGCTGATGGGCGCCGTCGTCGCCGTGGACATCGACGACAACCCGCGTCGCGCGCTCGCCGAAACGCACCATTTCGCGCTCGTTCGCAGTCCGGCAGGAGCGGGCGGTGCAGCCGAAGTACAGCGCTTCGATCAAGTTCGTCTTGCCGGCCCCGTTGGGACCGGTGATCACGGTCAGCCCGTCGCCAAGCTGAACCTGTGCGCGGTCGTAGGAGCGAAAGTCACGCACGACAACGCGCACCACCTGCACCGGCGCACACCTGTCAGACGTTGAGCCTGATCGGCATGATCAGGTAGCGGAAGCGGCTCTCGTCGCCAGCCTCGATCAGCCCCGGGCGCAGCGGGCTGATCAGCTTCAGGACGACGTCACCCTCTTCGATCGCCTCGAGGCCGGCCCGGAGGAACTCGGGGTTGAACCCGATCTCGAGCGGCTCCCCCTGGAAGGCAACCGGCATCGACTCGAGCGCCTCGCCCACGTCCGGGGTCTGGGCTGAGACGATCAGTTCGCCCGGCGCGAACGCCAGCCGCAGTGGCGCGTTCTTCTGGGCCAGCAGGCTGATCCTGCGGACGACATCCGTGAACTCGCCGCCGGCGAGCCGCAGCTCATGCTCGAAGCTCTCGGGCAGCAGCTGGCGGAAGTTCGGGAACTGACCGTCTATCAACCGCGACGAGAGGATCACCCGACCGAGCGTGAAAAGCACCTGGTTCTGACGCACGCTGACACGCAGCTGCTCGCCCTCGGCATGTGTCACGAGGCGCGCCAGCTCCTGTAGCGCGCGAGCCGGGACATTGACCTCAAAGCCAGACGACAGCGGCGACTCGAGCGTCGTCTCCTTGACGCTCAGCCGATACGAGTCGGTCGCGACCATCCGCAGTTCACGCTCCGAGGCGGACACCAGGATCCCCGTCAACACCGGGCGCGTCTCGTCGCGCGACGCCGAGCCGGCGACCTTCAGCGCGGTCGAGACGAAGGCATCCGCAGCGAGTTCGACCACCGAGCCATCGTCGGGCTCGGGGAATGGCGGAAAGTCCTCGCCGCGCAGCGTCCGGATGTGAAACGTCGCATTGCCCGACACGATCTCGATGTCCTGCTCTGCCGAGCGCAGCTCGAGCGACACCGCGTCCGCAGGCAGCGAGCGCACGACATCGACGAGCAACCGCGCGGGCAGGACGACGGTGCCTTCCCGGATGACCTCTGCCTCCAGCGGGACTCGCAACCCAACATCCATGTCTGTCGCGCGCAGTTCACAGCCGGCCTCAGCTGCCGACAGCTGAATGCCCGACAGAGCCTGGATCGCGCTCCGTGTCGAGGCGACCCTGCTGACGGTCTGAAGCTGGGTTAGCAGGCGCTCGCGCTCGAGAGAAATCTTCACGATTGATACCTCGAAAAGGAATTAGAAGTCATAGAGAGAACAAAGGCTGTGGAGAAGTGCGCGTTCGCTCGCATCTAGCGGGTTAGTTGTTGCGCGGGCAGACACGCAAGTCTGTCAATACTCGCGGTCGGCTCCGAGCTTCGAGATCTCCACCGACAGTTCGTCGAGCTCGCCAGCAATGTATTGATCTCCGGCCAGCCGTTGGGAGACGCGTTTGCAGGCGTGCAAGACCGTCCCGTGGTTGCGCCCGCCGAAAGCCTGACCGATCGACTGCAGCGATGAACCGGTGAGTTCACGCGCGAGATGGATCGCCATCTGTCTCGGCCACGCGATGCGCGCCGATCGGGCCGGCGAGATCAACTCGGCGACCGTGAGCGAGTAATGGGCGGCGACGACCGCCTGGACCTCGTCGATCGACGGCGATGTGGAGCCGCTGAGGGGATACATCGAATCCATCACCTCGGTTGCAAGTGCGAGGTCGATCGGGCGCTGGGTGAGCGAGTGATAGGCGACAACACGGATCAGGGCGCCTTCGAGCGCTCGGATGTTGGTCGTCGCGCGATCGGCAATCAACTCGAGTACCGCCGGCTCGTCGACCGGGACGCGGTCGAGCGCTGTGCGCTTGCGCAGGATCGCGACCCGCGTCGCGTGGTCCGGCATGGCAATGTCGGCGACGAGCCCGGCCTCGAACCGCTCCCGCAGCCGGGCCTCGATGTCGAGCAGCGAGCGGGGCAGCCGGTCGCAGGTGAGCACCAACTGGCGTCCGGCCTCGTAGAGGGCGTCGAAGGTGTGGAAGAACTCCTCCTCGGTACGTGTCTTCGACGCGAGGAACTGGACGTCGTCGATCAGCAGCACGTCCGCGTCGCGGTAGGCGTGCTTGAAGGTCGACAGCGATTTGGAGCCGAGCGCGGTGATGAAGTCGTTCGTGAACGATTCGGCGGTCGCGTAGCGGACGGTGGCGCCGCCGCCGAACGCGAGCACGTAGTTGCCGATCGCGTGCAGCAGGTGCGTCTTGCCGAGCCCGGGCGGCGCGTGGAGGAAGAGCGGGTTATAGGCCTGTCCGGGGAGCTCGGCGACCGCAAGGGCGGCACCATGCGCGAGGCGGTTTCCGGCGCCGATGATGAACTGGTCGAAGCTGTGGCGGGGGTTGAACGGGCCGCTGTCGTGACCGGCGACCGCCGGCGCAGGCATCGGCGTGTTGGCGCGCTCGCGCGGGCCGCCGCTGTCCAGAGCGACCCGGGTGTTGGCGCCGAGGATTCGCTTTGCGCACAGTTCGAGCGCGCGCCCGAAGCGGTCTGAGACCCATGACCGAGTCGCCGCCGGCGCCTCGAGCAGCAGCAACTCGCCGTCCCATGCTTTGAGCTCGATCGGGGCGAGCCAGATCTCATACGCCGAGTCCCCCACCTGCTGACGGAGTTGGGTTTGGATCGTGCGCCACGCGGGCAACTGCTGACTTTGCGCGGGCAGCGCCAAGCGCCTCCTCCCAGGGGAGTGTTGCGGAACCTGATTACGAGGCCGAGGCGGAATCCGCTCGGGGGCGGCGAATATACCAACGGCGATCTGACGTCCGGATGGTCCCACGGGGGTGTTGACGCAAAGCGCGAGAAAAAGTGAACGCGGAGTGGCCAGGATGTTTCTCGACCGATCACGCGTGTCCTCAGACGCCACCGCCAAAGCGGCCTCGGCGCCTGCGTATACTGAATCGCTCCCTCCTCCCCTGTCCGGGGCCTCGAGTCATGAAACGCACTTATCAGCCAAAGAAGCGCAAACGCGCACGCACGCACGGGTTCCGCGCGCGGATGCGCACCCGCGCGGGGCGTCTGACGATCAAGCGGCGGCGCGCAAAGGGACGCAAGCGCCTGACGGTCTGATGCTCGTCGTACCTGGCTCCGGGCAGCGGCCAGGTCGGGGGCGGCTCTCGCGCAGCGCAGAGTTCGACCGCGTGTTTCGCCAGGGCCGGTCGCACGCCGGCCGGGACCTGGTGCTGTACGTGTTCCCGCGAGGCGGCGACGGGGGCACGCCGCGGCTTGGGCTGTCTGTGTCGCGCAAGGTGGGCGGCGCGGTCGAGCGCAACCGGGTCAAGCGTCTGCTGCGCGAGGCGTTTGTGCACGAGAGCCCGCGACTGCCGGCCGACACAGATGCGGTCGTGGTCGCGCGTCGCGGAGCGCGCGAACTCGCCGAGCGCCACGGACTCGACGGTGTCCGGGCCGCGCTGGCGGAGTTGATCGATCGTGTCCCAGGCGCAACAGTCGAGCCCGAACCGCAGGACGCGGCGTGATGCGCCCGCGGTCGCTGCTCGTGCTGCCGATCCGTGCCTACCAGCGACTGATCTCGCCGATGGCCGGCGATCGCTGCAAGTACTACCCATCGTGCTCGGAGTACGCGGCGCAGGCGATCCAGCGGTACGGCATACTGCGCGGGCTCGTCCTGGCCGGCTGGCGGCTGCTCCGCTGCAATCCGTGGAGTCTTGGCGGAGTTGATCTGGTTGAGGATCAGCGACTGTTCAAGTCGCGGGCGACCCCGACGAGTGCCTGAGCGATGCTGATAAGCGCGAACATCTTCCAGCCGCTGATCGACGTCTTCCAGTCGGTCCTCGTCTTCTTTCACAACAGCTTCGGCCTGCAATGGGGCTGGTCGATCGTCCTGCTGACGATGTGCGTCCGCGCGGTGCTGCTGCCGCTGACGGTCAAGCAGTTCCACTCGATGCAGAAGATGCAGGCGCTGGGGCCCGAGATGAAGGCGCTGCAGGCCAAGTACAAGGAGGACAAGGAGCGCCAGCAGCAGGAGATGATGCGCTTCTACCGGGAGAACGGGGTCAACCCGCTCGGCTCCTGCCTGCCGCTCGTGGCCCAGCTGCCGGTGTTCATCTCGCTGTACTACATGCTGCGCACCAGCCTTCGGGTCGATATCTGCCCAGCGATCCAGCGCGCGCACAACCATGGGGTTCTCAGCACCGCCCATACGGTCCCGTGCGGAGTCCATGGGCCGTTCGCGCCAGCCTCGTTCCTGTTCATCCCAGACTTGACCGACAAGGCGTCTGGCCTGGTCCTGATCGTCCTGATCCTGCTCTACGTCGGGACGCAGCTCGGATCGAGCCTGATGATGACTTCGGCGACGATGGATCCCACGCAGCGCAAGCTGATGCTGGCGATGCCGCTGCTGTTTGTCCTGTTCGTAATCAGATTCCCCGCCGGCGTGATGGTCTACTGGATCACCACCAACACGTGGACGATGACTCAGCAATACATCATCAAGCGCCGGATCGGACCTATAACGCCGGTGGCGGCCGGGGCCGGCACATCGACGAGCGTTGTCGCAACTTCCGGTAAGAGTCCGCCGCCCAAGGACGCCGCCGCGAGCGGTTCGTCGACGAACGGTTCCGGCTCGGGTGGCCTGAGCGGATTGCTCCGCGGCCGTGCCAAGAGCGACGACGGGAAGGAAAAGGCGGCCGTCGGCACTGCCACTCGGTCCGGCCCTCCACCGAAGTCGCCGCGCAAGAAGAAGAAGCGCTCCGGTCGCAGGAGGTAGGCGTGTTGGCGATGCCCGAGCAGCCCGCGGCCCGCGTCCAGCAGCTGCTGGAGCGAATCGCCGAGGCCGCCGGACTGGATGTGACGGTCGACGTCGACGACAGTCCCGACGGGCTCGTCGCCGAGTACCAAGGCGAGGATCTGGGCCTGCTGATCGGACACCACGGGCAGACGATCGACGCGATCCAGCACCTCGCGTACCGGTTTGCGATGGTGGGCGAGGGCGAGCGCACGGCGGTCGTGGTGGACGCCGCCGGCTACCGCGAACGCCGCGCGATGGCGCTGCGTGCGACCGCCGACCAGGCGGCCGAAACGGCGGTCAACCACCGCCGTGCCGTTCCGCTCGAGGCGATGAGCCCGATGGAACGCAAGGTGATCCACGAGCACCTCAAGGCGCGCCGTGATGTCGAGACCTACAGCGAGGGCCAGGAGCCGGCCCGGCGGCTCGTGGTTGCGCCACTCGTCGACTGAGCGTTTCACGTTTTTCTTGACGGTGAAACACGCGAGTCGCTAGAACTAGCGGCCGTGACAGAGCTGTCGGACTTCGACCGGGGCTTTCTGATCGGGTTGCTCGTCGGCGAGGGTTCGTTTGGCGGCGATGGCCGCCAGCCGCAGGTCGTGCTCCGCATGCACGTCCGCCACGAGGCGATCTTCCGTTGGCTGCGAGAGCGGTTCCCGCGTTGTCGCCTGTACGGGCCGTATCACCATGCTGGGAGGTCCTACTACCAGTGGATGGCCCGCGGGCGGGCGCTGGTGGAGGACCTGCTGCCGCTGCTCGAGGCCGAGATCCTGCCCGAGCGCGACGAACACAGCGCGACGCGCTTCAGGCTCATGTGCGAGCGGTACGCCCCGGTGATCGAGCGGGAGCGCCAGCGGCTGCGTGACGGTGGCGACGCAACCTCCGGGGACCACGGAATCGCGGCGAGTTGATCGAGGCGCTCGGCCAACGGTACGGCTTGGCCGAGTCCGAACTGCGCCAACTGCGGGCGCTCGTCGATCGCGTTGCCACGGACTCCGAAGCTCCGACGTCCGTTACGGACCGCGACCGGATCGTCCGCGACCATGTGGGCGACTCGCTGGTGGCGCTCGAGCTGCCCGAGGTTCGCGCCGCGACGACGCTCGCCGACCTGGGGTCTGGCGCGGGGTTCCCCGGACTGCCGCTGGCGATCGCCCTCACGCAGAGCGCGATCAGCCTGGTCGAGAGCAACGGCCGCAAGTGCGCCTTCATGGCGCGGACGGCTGCGGCGTGCGCGATCGCGAACGCGTTCGTGGTCAACGCGCGTGCCGAGGAGTGGCAGGCGGGGCTGGCCACCTGCGACGTGGTGGTGGCGCGCGCGCTGGCGCCGCTGGCGGTGGTGGCGGAATACGCCGCACCGCTGCTCCGGCCCGGCGGAACGCTGGTCGTTTGGCGCGGGCGACGGGATCCTGGGGATGAGGCGGCGGGCGCTCGAGCGGCGGCGCTGCTCGGCCTGGATCCCCTGCCACCGGTCCCGGTGCAGCCGTACATCGGTGCTCGGCACCGGCATCTACACCCGCTGGTCAAGGTGGCCGAGACCCCGGACCGCTTCCCGCGCCGGCCGGGGGTCGCACGCAAGCGCCCGTTGGGCGGGCCATCTGACCGCTGACGGCGCTAGCTTGAGGCGCACTCGTGGGGACCGTGTACGCGATCGCCAATCAGAAGGGCGGGGTCGGCAAGACGACCACCGCCGTGAACCTCGCCGCGTGCGTCGCCGAGGCCGGCTACGAGTCGCTTCTGATCGACATCGATCCCCAGTGCAACGCGACCCTGGCGCTCGGGATCGACAAGTACCGCAAGCCGACCGTGTATGACGCGCTGGTCGGCGAGCTCGACCTGCAGGATGCGGTCGTCGACAGCGGGATCGCGCATTTGGCCGTGGTGCCCGCCGGTCCCGATCTGGCCGGCGCGACGGTCGAGCTGCCACGGCTGCCGGGGTCCGAGACCCGGTTGCGCGAGGCCCTGGCGCCGGTCCGCGAGCGGTACGCGTTCACACTGCTCGACTGCCCGCCGTCGCTAGGCCCCCTGACCGTCAACGCGCTCGTTGCCGCCGACCGCGTGATTGTGCCGGTGCAGGCTGAGTACTTCGCGCTCGAGGGCCTCGCCGGGCTGCTGGACACGCTGTCGCTCATCCAGCGCGAGCTCAACCCGAGGCTCACGGTGGCGGGGATGCTGTTGACAATGCACGACGGGCGCACGAGGCTCGCCCAGGACGTCGAGCGCGAGGTCCGTGACCACTTCCCGGCGCTCGTCTTCGACACCGTGATCCCGCGCAATGTCCGAGTTGGTGAGGCACCGAGCTTCGGCAAGCCGGTGATCCACTACGACCCGCACTGTGCGGGCGCAGGCGCATACTTCGAGCTCGCAAAGGAGGTGGCTGCCCGTGGCTGAGCGCCAACGCGCGGTGGGTCGTGGTCTGGCGGCGATCCTCTCGGTCACTCCCCGGGAGGAACCCGAGGAGCTGCGCCAGATCACAACCGAGCTGATCGTCCCCAACCCCCACCAGCCAAGGAGTACGTTCGACGAGGCCACGCTGCTCGGGCTCGCCGAATCGATCAAGGTTCGGGGTGTCCTGCAGCCGGTGCTCGTGCGGCCGATCCCGGGCGGCACCTACGAGCTGATCGCCGGCGAACGTCGGTGGCGCGCCGCCCAGATGGCCGAGCTCGAGACCGTGCCCGCGATCGTCCGCTACCACGACGACGCCACCTCGCTCGAGGTCGCGCTGATCGAGAACATGGCCCGGGAGGACCTCAACCCGGTCGAGGAGGCGCGCGCCTGCGCGGCGCTGACCGAGGAGCTCGGGCTGTCGCGCGAGGAGGTCGGCACCCGCGTCGGCCGTAGCCGCGTCGCGGTCTCGAACCTGATCAGGCTGCTCGACCTGCCCGACGAGGCGCTGGCCGCGATCGAGCGGCGTGAGCTCAGCGAGGGCCACGGCCGCGCGCTGCTGCTCGCGACCGAGCACGCAGACCGGCGTCGGCTGGCCAGCGCGGCCGTCGAGGGCGGCTGGTCGGTGCGCGAGCTCGAGGAGCGCGCCCGCCGTGCCAATGACGGCACCGCCGCGCGGCCCCAGGCGCGGCTACGCCGCCCGGCTCTGCATCCCGACCAGGAGGCCGCGATCGCCCAGATCACCGACAGCTTCGGCGCCGCGCTTGGGCTCGCCGTCGACGTGAGCGTCACAGCGGCCGGCGACTACCGCGTCCACCTGACGTTCGAGTCGGCCGACGATGCTCTCGATCTGGCCTCGCGAGTGGCGCTCAACGGCACCCACGGACCCCCGCCAAACCCTCACAAAGATTGACGTGATGTCGGCCCGAACGGCGGCCGAGCGCTGCACGCGCTGAAGGCTCGATGACCAGCTCGCGATCGAGCGCCAGCCGGTAGCCCATCCGGGCGCAGCTCAAAACGCCCCCCGAGCGGATCCCCGGTCGTTGCTCGTTCATCCGCCGGTGGGCGAATTGACAACCCAGTCGACAATCTCTGCACGGATCCAATCGCTTCACGCTGCCGGCGACATGCCAGGCCGGTCGGGTCGGCCGCCGCGCCCGAAATTCTGGCGTTGCAGCAGGGATCGACGGACACCGACCGACGATC
>JBKQJQ010000091.1:0-7210 GCA_052147875.1 Solirubrobacteraceae bacterium
GGCGTGATCTCGCTCCAGAATGTCGATCGCGAGCACGCGTTCAGCGAGTCTGACAAGCAGCTCCTGACGGCACTCGCCGGCAGCCTCAGCGTTGCGCTGGAGAACGCGCGGCTCGTGCACGAGACGCGGCAGCGGAACGCGGAGCTCGCGCTGATCAACAGCGTGCAGGAGGCGCTGGCGGGCGAACTCGAGATGCAGGCGATTTACGACGTCGTCGGCGACAAGATCCAGGAGATCTTCGACGCCCAGGTCGTCGACATCGGCATCTTCGACTTCGCCGCCGGGCTGACCCGCTACCCGTACACAATCGAGCGGGGCGTCCGCTTCCCGGACGAGCCGGTGCTCATTACGCGCTCACCGACAACTCGACAGCTTCTCGAGACGAAGGCTCCGGTCCTCGTCAACGACGTGCCCGCCGCGGAGCGAGAGCGCGGTGAAGCCTTACCCGTCAGTCAAGGTGAACCCGCACTATCGGTGCTCGTCGCCCCGCTGATCTCCGGAGACGAGGTCCGTGGCCGCATCTCGTTGCAGAACCTCGACAGGACGAATGCGTTTTCCCTGAACGACGTCCGCCTGCTGACGACACTGGCCGGCAGTCTGAGCGTAGCGCTCGAGAACGCGCGGCTCGTCCACGAGACGCGGCAGCGGAACGCAGAGCTGGCTGTGATCAATGGCGTGCAGGAGTCGATCGCGGGCGAGCTCGACCCGCAGGCGATCTACGACGTCGTCGGCGACCGGGTCCGGGACGTCTTCGACGCGCAGGTCGTCTCGATCTCGACGCTCGACGAGGCGACCGGGCTTCAGCATTACCCGTACATCATCGAGCGGGGCGAGCGGCTGCAGGTGGAGCCTGGCATGCCGCGCGGTTTCTCCAAGCACGTGCTGGAGATGCGCGAGCCGCTGCTGATCAGCGAGAACCTCGACGCCGAGAGGCAGCGATACGGAAGCGGGGTGGTAGCCGGCGAGCCGGCAAAGTCGGTGCTGTTCGTCCCGCTCGTGACGGGCGGCAGGGCGTCGGGTGTGATCTCGCTCCAGAACATCGATCGCGAGCACGCCTTCGACGAGGACGATCAGTGGCTCCTGACGACGCTGGCCGGCAGCCTCGCTGTCGCGCTCGAGAACGCGCGTCTCGTGCAGGAGACGCGCCAGCGCGTGGCCGAGCTCGCAACGGTGAACAGCGTTGGCCAGGCGCTCTCTTCGCAGCTCGACCTCGACGCGCTGATCGAACTAGTCGGCGAGCGGGTGCGCGATACGTTCGGCGCCGACATCGCGTACGTCGCGCTGCACGACCGGCGGTCGGGCCGGATCGACTTCGCCTATTACTATGAGAGCGGGCAGCGCCGGGACGAGCCGTCGATCGCGTACGGCGAGGGGCTGACCTCCCGCATCCTCGAGTCGCGTGCGCCGCTGCTGCTCAACCGGTCACCGCAGTTCGAGGAACACGAGGCGTGGCAGGTGGGTACCCCGGTGCGGTCCTTCCTGGGCGTTCCGATCCTTGCCGGAGAGGCGGCGATCGGGGTCATCAGCGTCCAGAGCATCGAGAAGGAGGGCCGGTTCGGCGAAGCCGACTCCCGGCTTCTCGCGACGATCGCCGCCAACGTCGGCGTCGCGATCCAGAACGCACGCCTGTTCTCCGAGATAGAGCGGCAGCGCCAGTACCTGGAGTCGCTCGTCACGATCAGTCCCGCGGCGGTGGTCGTCATGGACGCCGACGAGCGCGTGACCGACTGGAACCCGGCCGCGGCCGAGCTCTTCGGCTACTCGGCCGAAGAGGCGGTCGGTCGGACCATCGAGGACCTCGTCCTCGGCGAGACGGACCGCGATGAGGGGCTCGAGATCAGTCGGCAGGCGATGACGGTCGGTCGCGCACACCGGATCACACAGCGCCTGCGGAAGGACGGGACCCCGGTCGACGTCGAGCTGATGCTCGTCCCGCTGACGGTGGACGGCTCCCACGTCGGCTTCCTTGGCATCTACCACGACGTCACCGAGCTCCAGCGCGCCCGGCAGGAGGCGGAGGCGGCGACGCAGGCGAAAAGCGCGTTCCTGGCCACGATGAGCCACGAGATCAGGACGCCGATGAACGCCGTGATCGGCATGACTGATCTCCTGCTCGGCACGGAGCTGACGGGCGAGCAGCGCGAGTTCGCCGAGGTTGTGCGCTCGAGCGGAGACGCCCTGCTGCATGTGATCGACGACATCCTCGACTACTCGAAGATCGAGGCGGGTAAGCTCGACCTGGAACGCCGGCCGTTCAGTGTGCGCGAATGCGTGGAGGGGACGCTGGACATCGTCGCGCCGCGCGCGTGGGAGAAGGGGATCGAGCTCGGCTGTCTCATCGAGGAGGACGCGCCTGCCGGGATCCTGGGCGACGAGGCCCGCCTCCGCCAGGTGTTGCTGAACCTGCTCTCGAACGCGGTCAAGTTCACCGAGGCGGGCGAGGTCGTCGTCCTCGTTGAGGCCGAGCCGAGAGGATCCGGCTCGTACCGGCTTGAGCTCTCGGTACGCGACACCGGGATCGGGATCGCGCCGGACCGCATGGACAGGCTCTTCACGTCGTTCAGCCAGGTGGACGCGTCGACCACGCGCAAGTTCGGCGGCACCGGGCTCGGCCTCGCCATCTCGAAGCGCCTCGTCGATCTGATGGGTGGGACGATCTCGGTCGAGAGCGAGGAGGAGAGGGGTTCGACCTTCCGCATCGCGCTCGCGGTCCAGGCGGCGGAGGTGCCGAGCCCGATCCCGCTGGGCGAGGGCCTTCCGCACCTCGCCGGCAAGCGGGTCCTTATCGTCGACGACAACGCGACGAACCGGGAGATAGTGGCCCGGCACGCGCGGTCGTGGGGAATGGAGCCGGTCGCCGTCGAGCTGTCCTCCGAGGCTCTCACGCTGGTCGAGGCCGGGGAGCCGCTCGACGTGGCCGTGCTCGACATGATGATGCCGGGCATGGACGGGGTGGCGCTCGCGAAAGAGATCCGGCGTCATCGGAGCGAGCGCGAGCTGCCGCTTCTTCTCTTGACATCGCTCGGACGCCCCCCGGAGGCGCAGTCGTCCGGCGTCTTCTCGGCCCAGCTCCCGAAGCCGCTCAAGGCGTCACAGCTCTACAACACGCTCGTGCACATGCTGAGCGCCGGTGAGGCAGGCGAAGAAGCGATCCAACCTTCGCCGGATGGGGGGCCTGTGCAGTCGCGGCTGCGGATCCTGCTCGCCGAGGACAACGCGATGAACCAGAAAGTCGCGCTCCGCCTCCTCGAGCGGCTCGGCTACCGCGCCGATGTCGCAGCGAACGGGATCGAGGCACTGGAGGCACTCGACCGGCGGCCCTACGACGTCGTGCTCATGGACGTCCAGATGCCCGAGCTCGACGGTCTCGATGCGTCGCGCCGAATCTGCGAACGGTGGCCGCCGCAGAGCCGCCCGCACATGATCGCGATGACGGCGAACGCCCTGCCGGAGGATCGCGAGGCCTGTTTCGCGGCCGGCATGAACGACTATGTCGCGAAGCCGATCCGCGGGGACGAGCTGGCAGCGGCACTGAAGCGTGCGCGGCCGCTCGGGAACCGTGACACCGATTCGAGAGAGAGTGAGATCGCTCTCGAGGCTGCCGCTCTGCAGAACCTGCGAGACCTCGGCGGCGTCGAGTTCCTCGCGGAGGTCGCGGACGTCTTCCTTGCGGATGCGCCAGCGCTGATCACAAGCCTCCGGAGCTCGCTCGAGCGGCAGGACACCGAGGAGCTCCGTCGAGCGGCCCACACACTGAAGTCGAACGGCTCGACGCTGGGCGCAGCGGCGTTCGCGGAGCTCTGCCGTACCGTCGAACAGCACGCCAAGGACGGCCGCCTCGACGGCGTCTCGCAGCTCGTGGATCGGATCGAGCAGCAGTATCGGACGGTCCAGGAAGCCCTCGCCTCCCTCGGGTCGAAACAGGTTTCGTGAGCGGTTCCGCTCCCGCGGCCGGCACGATCCTGATCGCGGACGACAACCGCGTGAATCGGCTCCTGCTCCGCCGCGGGCTCGAGCACGACGGGCATACCGTCGTATTCGCCGAACACGGCGAAGAAGCGCTCGACCTGCTGCGACGCCGGCGCTTCGACCTGATGCTGCTCGACGTCCTGATGCCCGAGCTCGACGGCTACGGCGTCCTGGGGGAGCTCCAGCGCGACCCACATCTTCGCGACATCCCGGTGATCGTGACCTCGTCGCTCGATGAGCTGGACAGCGTCGTGAGGTGCCTGGAGATGGGTGCGGAGGACTACCTGACGAAGCCTGTCAACCCGGTGTTGCTCAATGCGCGAATCAACGCGAGCCTCGAGAAGAAGCGCCTGCGCGACCAGCAGCGCGAGCTGATCAGCAAGTTCGCCACCAAGGAGGTAGCGGAGGATCTGCTCACGTCGGGGTTCTCGCTCGGCGGCAAGTACGTCGACGCCTCGGCGATGTTCTGCGACATCCGCTCCTTCACGACGATCGCGGAAGCCCAAGACCCCGCGGAGACGATCGAGCTGCTGAACGACTACTACACGCTGATGATCGACGCGATCAACGGCGAGGGCGGGATCGTGAACCAGATGGAAGGCGACGGCCTCATGGCGATCTTCGGCGCGCCCTTGCCGCGCGAGGACTATCGCCGGGCGGCGGTGCTCGCGGCGCGGCAGATGATCGACTTGATCCGCCTGTTCAACGAGGAGCAGGCGGCGCGGGGCAAAGCGCAGATCCAGATCGGTGTCGGAATCGCGTCTGGACGGGTCGTTGCCGGCTACACCGGGACGTACGAGCGCGCGACTTACACGTGCGTGGGCGACACGGTTAACGTGGCTGCACGGCTCGAGTCGCACACTAAGGTCGTCAAGCGGCCGATCCTCATCGACGAGGACACGCGGCGCGGGCTCGGCGACGGTATCGCCGTCGAGCCGCAGGGCGAGGTGCTGATGAAGGGAAAGACCCAGCCGATCAACGTTTACGCCGTGCTCGTCGATTCGCTCGTTGCCGGGAGCGCGTGAATCGCCGTCGCCTGCTACACAGCCGACTCATAGCAATGACATAGGCAACGCGTCGCCGGCCTGGCTTCCGCAACCGCCCAAACGCGCTCGCCCGGGACGCGAGGCTGACCTAGAGTAGCGGCTCCTGCATCCACGAACGACCGGTCGCGTTGAGTTTCATGGCGCCGGCGATCCGACTTCCCCTTCGGCCTGTCGGACAGCGAGAGCGGCAGCGCCGCGATCAGACCTGTGTCGACGACGAACCAGCAGTCTCGACCCGCGACAAGGCGGTGGCTAGCGGCGTTCAGAGCAGCAGCGTCAGATAGATAGTGCGATTACCTTGATGGGAACGGCTGCAAATAGCCCGGAGGAGCTGTGTGCCGGAGCTCGCTCGTGGCTTGCTGCGCTTTCTATCAAAGGGGGGGAGCGAGCTTCACGCTGCCGCAATGTCGGGGCAAACGAACCGTCCGGTCCGGCCGGCTCGCAGGACCTAACAGCGTCCCGAGTGCGAACTCGCTACGTGAGCGGAGCGATAACTCCCCGGGCGCAAAATGCGACATCTCAGCGGTGATCTCTGTGCAAATCCTGTGCAGCGCTACGCCAGCCTTGACCGAGGGCGTTGATCGGGTATGCGCAAACGGAGCTATTCCTCGCGGATATGCAGAGAAGCGACCCATCGCTCGGCCTAACTCTCGAAGGAGTGGACACGCGACGCAAATCCCACCAGGGCGACGAGGCAATACGGCGATGATCGATACCGCTGTCGGGATACTGAACGTGCCCGAGCTGGAGGCACTTTTTTCGTTGAATGTCGACCTCGCGGAGTGCTATCAGGCAATCGCGGATGACCCCGATGCGGAGCCAGGGGTGGGACAAACCGCGCAGGCGCTCGCCGCCTGGCGTCGTGCGAGAGCGCGTTACTTCCACGAGCAGTGCGCCGAGACCGAGCGCGTCGAAGCCGCGCACGAACTCGACCCGTGTACTACCTTCGGCAGCGTTTCGGGACCAGCCGAAATCGAGGGTCGGCCGAGCTGATAGCGGTCCATCGCGCGGGGTCCACCGTCAGGCGCCGGCGCTGAGATCAGACACCGGCGCTGCCCTGCGCCCACGCCTGTGGAGCGTGGCATCCTCGCATTGGGCGGCGAGGTTCTGTCGCCGGACGGTCCGCGACGCCCTTGGCCGACCGCGGACTGTCCTCGAGCGCGCACGTCGGGAGTCTGATCGAGACGATCGCATCGGACGCAGAGCAGTGACTGATCGCGGCCTCGGCAAGACCGCTGCTTCGATCGACTTCCGGCAGTCTCGTAGTCGAGCAGCTGACCACGTTTAGGACCAGCGCGGTGCGCTGCTGCTTATTGCCCATTGCGACAGCGTCCCGTGCCGTTTGCTCCCCAGCTCCGGTCGGCGCCAGGAGGATGGTTTGAGGTGCTGCTGAGGAACGGCTTGCGATGTATGAGTTAATCCGAGGCGTGCGGGCGGTGCCCGGCACGGAGTCAGAGGGGGTTGGGATGGCAAGACCGGGATCAATCGTCGTTGGGGTCGATGGCTCGGACAGAGCCGAGGATGCGCTGGACCGTGCCGGTGAGCTAGCGAGGTTGCTGGGCGTGAAGCTCCACGTCGTGAGCTGTTACGGGAAGGGCTTGGACGGCGTGGGCGCGGCGGCGCCGGCCAGGCGAGCTTCGATGGCGGGGCAGGAGCAGGAGGGGGAGCGAACCCGTGCTCAGCACTCGGTCGATCGAGCGCAGCAGCGACTCGCGCGCTTGGGGGTTAATAGCGAGACGCACGTTTGGCCCGGGGAGCCAGCAGATGCGTTGGTGCAGATCGCGGACGAGCAAGACGCCCAGATGATCGTCGTCGGCAACCGGGGCATGGCCGGCGCGCGCCGCGTGCTCGGATCGGTGCCCAACCGGGTTGCGCACCATGCCCACTGCGATGTGCTGATCGTCACGACTGGCTGACCCCTCAGCGATCTACCGACCCGACACCGCAATCGTGGGATTGACGGGTCGGCTGCGCGCGGCAAGCATCACATGTGGTCGAGACTGACCTCCTGAAGCTCGGCCAGAACGAGTCCGTGCGGCTCTCGCTGCGGATTGCCGACTCCCAGCACCGGCTCTCGCTGCGGGTCACCGACTCGCGAGGTTGCCCGGATCGTCGTGGAACTTCGGTGACGGTCCTCGCGGGTTGACAGTTACACGGTAACGGGCTCGCGGGTCTCCTGGCGGTCGCGGTTCTTC
>JBKQJQ010000092.1:0-9950 GCA_052147875.1 Solirubrobacteraceae bacterium
AGGGCGTGAGGCCGGCCGGTGCCGACGCGGCCGGCGAACGCGAAGCCGGGACGTCTCGGGGACGCTTTTGACGACGCAGCTGCGATCCATCCCAAATAGCACGAGTACGCTTCCTTCGGACGCCGATGCTGACGCTCGCAGTGGTAGCCGCCCGCTCGTAACCGGAGCCCTGGCTAGGCCCCGTCGTCGGAAGGTGCTGATCACGACGGAGGCGACCTACCCGTTCGCGGTCGGCGGCGTGAGCTCGTGGTGCGATGTCTTGCTCGGGGGCCTGACACAGCTCGACTGGGATGTCCTGCCCCTGATCCCCGGAGGCAAGCACATGCGTCCGAGCGTCAAGCTACCCCCAAACGCACGTCTGCTGCGCCCGATCGAACTCTGGTCCGAGCACCGCGCCCCGCGGCGCCTGGCACGCTGGCAGGCAGGCGAGAGTGTCTCGCTGCCAACCCAGCTTCTGCGGGGCTTGATGCCCTGGGAAGGTGATCTCGATCAGCTCCGGACCGCGCTGGTGCGATGCCGCCTGCGGCCCCAGTCGATCCGTCGCGAGTTCCGAGGGCGCGAGAGCTGGCAGGGTTTTCTCGCCGAGCTCGAGCAGCTGCTCAGCGAGCGCCATCGCGACTCCGCTCCAGCGCCGATCTATGACGCGATCGAAGCGGCACGCCTTTATCAATCTCTGTACTGGGTCGCCCGCACGGCAGCGGTGCCAACGCCTCCATGCGATCTGCTGCACGTCACCGCGGCCGGCTGGGCTGCGATTCCGGCGATCGTCCACAAGGTCCTGCACGGTACGCCGATGCTCCTGACCGAACACGGTGTCTACGTCCGCGAGGCTTATCTTGCGGCGGTCCGTGACCTAGCATCGCAACCCGGCGAGGGCCCGATCTCGCCAAGGTTGGCGCTCGGGTTGACGCGCGCCGCATACGACTCGGCAGACGTGATCGCACCGGTCACCGACGCTAACGCCGAGTGGGAGCGTGGCCTCGGGGTCGACCCGGCCAAGATCCGCGTGATTCCCAACGGAATCGAGCCACCGAGCGAGGTGACCGCGCCTCCGAACGCCGGCAAGGTCGTGGCCATCGGGAGAGTTGACCCGCTGAAGGACGTGCTGACGGCGATGCTCGTCGCTGACGAGGTGACCCGTCGCGCACCGGAAGCGCGATTTGAGTGCTGGGGGCCGGTCACGGTCGGCCAGGAGGAGTACGGCGAGGCGTGCGCGCGCATGCATCGTGAGCTTGGCCTCGGTGAGCGTTTTCGCTTCATGGGCCGGACCGATGACGTTCCCGCGGCGATCCGCAGCAGCGATCTGGTGCTGATGACCAGCATCTCCGAAGCGATGCCGATGGCGTTGCTGGAGGCGATGGCGCATGCGCGACCGGTCGTCGCTACACGCGTGGGCGGCGTGCCGAGCGTGGTCAGAGGCTGCGGCCTGATAGCAGCGCCGGGCGACGTGCACGAGCTCGCCACCGCTGTGACGACCTTGCTCCGCAATCCGGGCCTGGCCCGCACTCTCGGGCGACGCGGCCGCGAGCGCGTGTACCGGCGCTTCACCCTGAATCAGTGCCTGGCCTCGTACGCTGACCTGATCGACGAGCTGATTGAGAGCGCAGCCGCATGAACCGACGTCGCCGCCGCGGCTCCGGACACCCAACTGGACCTGTCTCCCGGCCGGTCGAAACGGCACCTGCGCCGGAGCGCGAGCCCGACCCTCATGCGAAGGCCGTGGTCGAGGCACGCCTCGGCCGCGAAGCCCGTGACGTCCTGGAGGCGACGGTTGTGCTGGAGGCCTGGACGGGCACCCCCGCCAACACAGCGATGTCCGCTGCGCGAGACCTGGTCAATCTCGACGGGCCCCCACCACGGGCGATCAGCAATATGGACCCCTTCGCGAGCGGCGAGCAGAGCAGTGTGCTCGCCGAGGGCCTGACCCTCGTGTTGCTGATCGTGTCGATCGCCGCGTGGGCCAATCCGATCGGTCGGGCCCTCGGCCCTGATGCGCTCCCGCGCGCGATCCGGGTGGCACTACCGATCGCCGTCGCCATGCAGTGGGGACTTCGAAGCCGCTATCTCGGCCGCCCCCAGGGGATGGCGCTTCTGGCACGCGACGGCCTCGGCTTCTGGGCGATCCTGCTCGCGGTGATAGACGCACCGCTCATATTCCTCTCCCCCTGGGGTCCGATTGCGGCAATGTTGATCCCGATCTGGGTCGGCGGAGCGATTCTGACCCGCCGAGGTTGGGGGCCGATCTACGCCGCAGTGCTCGTGGTCGGAACCGTCGCGTTGAGCGAGAAGCTGGACCCCTATGTGATGCTCGGATCGCTGACTGCGATCACGCTCTTGATGTGTGTGGCCGCTGTCCGAACGCGCCGCCAGCGCATCGATGCAAGGGCCGGGAGCGTTCGCAGGGCGCTCACCGCGTCGCTGATCGGAGGGCTTATCGGCTTGCTGCTAGTCGGCGACCCCAGCCTCGGTTGGGGCGTCCACGGCACCTACCCCGCGGTCGCGCTGATCCCGTCCGTGATCGGAAGCTACTGGGGTGGTTATTACTTGTGGAACTTCTACGATGCGGTGCCTCGTGGGCTACGCGGCACGTCGCTAAAGCGCGCCGGCGGGGTTGCTCTGTCGGACCCAGCGATGTCGATCTTCGTGGGCGCCATGTTGAGGCTGCTGATTGCCACGGTCGTGCTGTCGGCCGTCGTCATTCTGGTCAGCAGCCTTTCGGGCGGGACCGACACCCCAAGCGTCTTCCTGGCCTTTGGCTGCGTCGGCCTGATGAGCATGTTGGTCGGGATGCTCGAGGCGTTCTCTCTGCAGTCGGCGGCGCTGATCGCGGCCGCAGCGGCTCTGACCGCCGAGTTGATCTGGCCGATGCTCGTCCCCACATACGCGCCCGGCGTCGCGCTGGCGGTCGGTGCCACGATCGGCGTCCTGCTCTCGCTGCCGCCGCTGGTCCTACGGTTGGCCTACTCGGGACGCGTGCTGGCAACGACATTGTGGATCCAGTGACCCGTCCTCCCGCATCTGTAGCGTCTGAGTTCAGCGATGTGAACGGTTTGTGCGCAGGGTGGCCCATTTCACGAGCAACGTTTGCTTGAGAAGCTAATCGACACGGATTCAACGAGATCGCGGCCGAAGCCGTACCTTGATCGGGGGCGAAGCGAGTGAGCACAGAGTGAGCACAGTTACAGAGGATTCTGGGTCGGGCTTCGAACCCCGCCCGTTGCCGGCTGTGGTGGCGGATTCCGTCGACGAGCTCGAAGTGGCCGACGGCGAGCCATTTGGGCGCTTCCGCCGCAGATTTGAGCGTTTCAAGGGCGTCGGCGACCCCCAGGCGTTGCCGGGATCACCCGACGACGAGGTGGAGCTCAAGCTGCAGCTGATGCTGCTGCGCGAGGAGAACGCCCGGCTCAAGGCGGCCCGGTATCAACCGGCCGACACGGGCACCGTGATCGACCGCGTGCGGTTGCTGGGGTCTTTGACCGACGGCGAGCTGCTGGATGACGCTTGGGCGCTGCTCGCCGATTGCCTTGTAATCCGCGAGGGGCTCGACGAGGCATGCGTCGAGATCCAGAACGCGATCGTCTCCGTCCGGGAGCGGCTCGAAGCGCTCGCCGTAAGGATTGAGAGCGCGGTCCCGGCCGACGGTGCAGCGGGAGATGGCACGCGCCGACTCCCAAGCTGAGCGCACTTCGGGACCTGGGGAATTCGACCCCCGGATCCATACTGCGCTGACCGATCTGCATGCCTACGTCCTGCTGCTCGACGCCGAATGGCGCCACCTGGGTGAGCGGATAGAAGAGCTCGCTCGCTCCGACTCAAGGTCGACTGAGGCCTTCGAGCTCGCCGCTCGACGAGCTGCCATGGCCGAGGAGCTCGAGGCGCTGCGTAAGGCTGTCACGACGCTGCGAGAGCAGGCTGACGCGGCCGGTGGAAAGCCCCCCTGCCCGATGCCGGCTTAGCAACGCTGCTCCCCGGTCTGGAGCTCGGGACGTGCGCCTCCAGCCGAGTGCTCAGACGAGACCGCGACGGACTGCGCGAACCGCGGCCTGAACCCGGTTCTCGACCTGTAGCTTGACGAGGATGCTGGAGACATGATTCTTGACCGTGTGCTGGCTCAGGAACAGTGTCCGCGCGATCTCGGGGTTGTCCATGCCTCGTGCGATCAGCTCGAGGATCTCGAACTCGCGGGGCGTCAGATGGGATGCGCTCGACGGGTCTTCGAGCTTGATGGGCTGTCGCACTCGCCTGATCAGCTGAGTGGCGATGCGTGGTGAGATCAGCGACTCGCCGCGTGCAGCGGCTCTGATCCCTTCGATGATCTCGTCGATCCGTGCATCCTTGACCAGGTAGCCGCACGCTCCTGCGAGCAGCGCCTCTGTCACATCAGCCTCATCGGCGACCACGGTCAGCACCAGCACCCGCACGAGTGGTGCAACCGCACTCAGTCGTTGCGTGGCCTCGATCCCTGACATGCCGGGCATGTTGAGATCCATCAGCACTACATCAGGACGAAGCTCGCACGTCTTTTCGATCGCCTCTGCCGCGAGCGGGACCTCGGCCACGACGTCGATCGCGTTCTCACGCAGCAGCTGCACGAGCCCCCCTCGAAAAAGCTCATGATCATCGACCACCACGACGCGAATCCGTTCAGCGTGCATGCGTTGCTGAGAGTAACGAGCCGGGCATTAAATTGGAAATCGGAGATTTGGAATCGGACGGACACTCGGGCCCGGCCGATCAGGTTCGTTGAACGGCAATGGCTCCGCAATCCCATTGACCGCGACCGCAGACGAGCATGTAATTCACGTTGGTCGTCACGGACGTTTTGGAAGGAGCACTGGGATGTGCGGGATCATCGGCTACGTGGGGTATAGGCCGTGCCGTGAAGTCCTCTTGGCAGGTCTGCGCAAGCTGGAGTACCGCGGCTACGACTCAGCCGGTCTCGCCTGGCGCGACGGACCATCGGTCCATTGCATCCGCTCGATCGGAAATCTCGACTCACTCGAGCAGGCGCTCGCACAGTCGATGCCGGCTCGGGGTGCGACGTCCACAGCGACGACCGAGCTATCCGTCGGCATCGGTCACACTCGCTGGGCGACGCACGGCGAGGTCACCGAGCGCAACGCTCACCCCCACGAGGATGCGAGCGGCCGCGTGCGGATCGTGCTCAACGGGATCATCGAGAACCACCTCGAGCTCCGCGAGCGCCTCGCCGCTGACCTGGTGCAGTTCAGCTCCGATACCGACGCCGAAGTCGTTGCCCACCTGATTGCGCTGAACTACGACGGTGACCTCAGCGACGCCGTCCGGCGCTCGC
This sequence comes from Solirubrobacteraceae bacterium, assembly GCA_052147875.1. GTDB lineage: Bacteria > Actinomycetota > Thermoleophilia > Solirubrobacterales > Solirubrobacteraceae > Palsa-465. The sequence goes on from JBKQJQ010000092.1 coordinate 5,315, forward strand.
TCGACGATCTGGTCGGACACTACGCGTTCGTCGCAATGTCCGACGACGAGCCGGAAACGCTGGTCGGCGTCCGGCGAGAGTGTCCGCTGGTGGTCGGAATCGGCGACGGTGAGCAATTCGTGGCTTCGTCGATCTCGGCCTTTCAATGTCACACCCGCGCCGTCGTGATGCTCAGCGACGGCGAGATCGTGACCCTGCGCCCTGAGCGGGTCACGGTCCTGGGCGCCGACCGGATCGTGCGCTGCCCGTCGGTGACCGAGATCGATTGGGACGAGGACCGGTGCGAGAAGGACGGTTATGAAACGTTCATGCTCAAGGAGATCCACGAGCAAGGAACCGCCGTCGCGCATACGCTCGCCAACTGGCGTGCCGGCTCGGCCGCCGGTATCCACCCGGTGTTAGGCAACCAGCGGTTGCGCAGCGTCGAGCGGATCGTGGTTGTCGCCTGCGGCACCTCCTACCACGCGGGGCTTGCCGGCAGGCAAGCGATCGAGAGCTGGGCCCGAGTGCCGGTCGACGTCGAGATCGCCTCGGAGTTTCGCTACCGCGACCCAATCGTCGGCGACCGTACGCTGGTGCTCGGAATTACGCAATCCGGTGAGACCGCCGACACGCTTGCGGCGATGCGCCTGGCGCGCGACCGTGGCGCGACCGTCCTGGCTGTGACCAACGCTCCAGGCAGTCAGGCGACGCGGGACTCCGACGGCGTGTTGTTCACACGCGCAGGGCTCGAGATGGGGGTCGCCGCGACCAAGACGTTCGCGGCTCAAGTGGCGTTGCTGTACGAGCTCGCGCTGCAGCTGGCACGCGTGCGCGGCTCCCTGACAGCGGACAGATTGACGCAGCTGGACGAGGCTCTGCAGCAGCTGCCCGCGCTGATCGATGAGGTCGTCGCCGGAGTCGACGAACAGGCCCATGCGATCGCCCAGAGCCTCGCCTGGAGCCCGTTCTTCCTTTATCTCGGGCGACTGTCAGGACTGCCGGTGGCGCTCGAAGGCGCGCTGAAGCTCAAGGAGATCTCGTACGTGCCGACCGACGCCTATGCGGCCGGCGAGATGAAGCACGGCCCGATCGCGCTGCTCGGTCCCGAAACCCCGGTTGTGTGTGTCGCGACCGATGAGTCAGTACTTCCGAAGCTGCTGTCCAACCTCTCCGAGGTGCGGGCCCGGGGAGCACGAGTGCTCGCGGTCGCCAGCGAGGGCTGCAAGGAGGTGGCCGAGCATGCCGAGTACGTCGTTTACGTGCCGCGGGTCGAACCACTGCTGCAGGTGTTGCTGGCCATAGTGCCGTTGCAGCTATTCGCTTACCACGTCGCGCGCGTCCGCGGACTCAACGTCGATCAGCCGCGAAATCTTGCCAAGACCGTCACCGTCGAGTAGCACGATCGCAGTCCTGGGTCGCGGGAGCGGGCTTGGCTCGGTGCTCAGGGCGCTACGCGAGTCCGAATACGAGCTCACGGTGATCGTTGCCACAGCCGAGGATGCCACGCCGGGCGCCGAGCCGGGCAGCGGCTCAGATGCAGCGGTCGCCGAGCTGCGGGAGTCGCTGGAGGCCCTCACCGTCGACGAAGTCGCGCTGGCGCGCGCGATGCGCCGCCCGCTGACGGTCGACAGGCTCGGGCGCCATCCGCTTGGGAACTTCGTGATCCAGACGCTCGCGGCCGCGTTCGGTGATCTCGGCGAGGCGAGCGCGTGGTTAGGAGCGCAGCTGGGGATCAGCGGCTGGGTGCTGCCGGCGACGATCGAGCCGCTGAAGTTCAGGATCGAGACGCTAGCTCCAACAGACGATCACGCCGCAGGCACCGGGGATCCGCTCGATCGTCTGCGGCTGACCTTCATCCCCCCGCGGCCGCCGGTGTCGGCGACCGTCGTCAAGGCGATCGATTTTGCGAAGCTGGCGCTGCTGGCTCCCGGATCCTTGTTCAGCAGGGTCCTCGCGGCTAGCGCGATTCCCGACATCGCGGCGGCACTCGCCGCAACCCCCGCCCGCGTGGTGTGGATCTGCAACCTCGAGCCCGAGGGCAACGAGACCGCGAACGATCAGCTGGCCGCGCTGCGGCGACACGACGTCCGCGTCGATGCGGCCCTCTATGACCCAACGGCAGCGCTTCAGTTAGCCACTGAGCAGTTCGCCGACCAGGGCGTGGAGCTGATCCCGCGGCGCCTGTGCGGCGCGACCCCCGGGATTCACGATCGTGAGCTGCTGCGCACTGCGCTGACCGAACTTGCCGGCGCAGCCGCTACCAGCACACCTGACGTGCGGCGGTGAGATTGATGTTCTTGCGCATCGACATGAAGCCGTCGGCGTTGGCTTTGGCGCAGAAGCTCGAAGTCGAGAGGTAGTACTCGACTTCGAACACCGCTTTGTGAGCGGCGACGAACGGACGCAGCTTGTAGCACTCCGTGTATTGGAAGCACTGCTCATCCAGAGCGAAGTCGAAATACGGCTCCAGCTGGCGGGCCTGATCGACGTCGTTCTTGAGTGCGATCGACAGACCCAGCGAGTGTGCGGTTCGCGCCAGCCACTCGTTGTAGGTGAGCTGCTCTGCGCCGGTCAGCGGGAAGCCGGTGTCATTCTCGTATCCGTCGATGTTGTCAGGCTCGATACCGTTGAAACCCTTGTGCTTGCACAACTCCATGCGTGCCCGCATGATTGGCTCCAGCACCGACAACTGACGGATGTCGAGCCAGCGCTCCCCCGGCCATCCGTTGGGCTTGCCCAGCACGGACCGCGGGAATTGGCGGGCGTCCGGCCGGTAGTTCTCGTACGTTCCAGCGTCCAGATAGCAGATCACATGATCTCCGCGCCGGTGCAGGGCGGCGACGACCGAGGCCGAGTTGTCGAATAGATCGATGTCGAACATCTTGGCCGAGACTGATTGGTTCACCGTTCCCGTCAGCTGCCACTGCCAAGTCGTGCGCGGCGCCGGAACCCAGATCCGATGTCTCGCGGCCGTCGCCCGCGGAGGCGCGACGGACTGGGCTTGTCCGATCGCGGGCACAAGCACGCCGACCACGCACAGCGCCGCCAGCCCGAGCTGCCAACGTCTCAGTCCTGGGACTCCCCTCCCGCGTTGACGCATTATGCGAAGCGTACCGACGGGACGGACCGCCGGGGCAACGGGCCGGGCACTAGCGGCCAGACAGACTGGCGGCCGACCGGTCGAGCAACTAGCGGCGACGCCGACCTGCGAGCGACAGCTCGAGCACGGTCCCGCCGGAAGCGCGGCGGCGGGCGCTCAGGTGGCCCCCGACCTCCTCGGCGCGGACCCTCATGGATCGCAACCCGAAGCCGGTCGTGGTCATGAATGCCGAATCCGGGATGCCGCATCCGTCGTCTGAGACCCTCAGCAGCCATCGTGTCCCGCGACCCTGAAGAACCACATCGACGTGGTGCGCATCGCCGTGGCGGGCGGCGTTGACGATCGCCTCCCGGGCGATTCGCACGACCTGCTCGCGGTCGTTCGAATCAAGCTCAGCCGCTTCGCTGTAGTCCTCGACCTCGTTGCGCACGTCGATCTCGATCCCGAACCTGTCGTGCAGCTCGTCGGCCACATCACGCAGCGCGGTAACCGTGCTCGGTGCGCTGGAGCCGGCGAGATCAACGATCGTCTGGCGCGACGCCGCGAGCGCCCTGCGTGCGGCCACCGTGAGCGGATGACCGGCACCGAACTCAGATTCGAGCCGCTGGGCGTGAAACACGATCACCGCCAAGTCCTGCGCAATCCCGTCATGGACATCGCGCGCTATCCGCTCGCGCTCCGTCGCGACCGCGGCCTCGCGTTCTTCGCGGCACATCCGCATGTACTCAGTTGCGACCGCGGCTAGAAGCAGCGCGTAAGCCGCCACTCTTAGCCCCTCTCGTGCCGTGACCCAGTTGGCGGCGACCGAAGGGATCGCAAGGTACTGCAGTCGTGCGGCGGCGAGCAGGAAGGAAGCGCCCGCCAGCAGAGCGCCGCGGGGGCGCGTCGATCGCGATCGCTCGGCGAAGCCGATTCCTGCGACCACGAGCGCGACCGCAGAGCCGACGCTGACCCAGGCGGCCGCCGACGACGCGACGTCACCGGAGCTCGAGCTGCGGCCGACGACCAAATCCAGTACCTCGGCCAGTACAACGGCGGCTGCGCAGGCAAGGCCGATCATTGCCGCCCGCCACGGCCGCTCGGCGACTGTGGTGCGCCCCGGCGCAAAGGCCGCGATCAGGAACGCGACCGGGACCAGGGCTTGGGCGATCGTCCGAGCATCAGTACCAAACGGCATGCCGACGCGGCCTATCAGGTCCGGGAGCGCGGAGAAAACGAAATCGATCGTGGCGACGGCCGCGAGTGCGCCAAGCAGGAGCAGGTCATCCGTCCGTCGCCTGCGTCTGAACTGGAGCAGCAGCAGGGCCGCCGTTACGAGCGCCGATATCGCCACGATCGTCTCAATCGCGGCACGGGCGCCGGGATTCACTACGTGAGCGGGCCAGCTCAGGCTGGATAGAACGACGGCCACCGACACAGCCGCCGAGACGGCAATGATTGAAACGTTGGTGCGCGATCTGGGCCTCAACGCCGTTTGCACGGTCGCGGTCGGCCTACCGCTCACGTTCGCTAACACCGCCATATTCAGTTTCCCCGGTCGCGAATGCCCTCTTC
>JBKQJQ010000093.1:0-2700 GCA_052147875.1 Solirubrobacteraceae bacterium
CGCCCGAGCAGCTGTGCTGGGCGGTGCGCACGATCGCCGGGGGCAATGCCCTTATCGATCCGGTCGTCACCCACCGCCTGATCCTTCGATTCGCAGCCGCCGCTCGTAACACGGGTGATACGCCGCGCGAGCTCGCCGAACTGACGCCGCGGGAGCTCGACGTCCTGCGGTTGATCGCCCGCGGCCGTTCCAACGCAGAGATCGCGAGCGACCTGGTGGTCGAGGAGTCGACCGTCAAGAGCCACGTCGGCCGGATCCTGACGAAGCTCGGACTGCGCGACCGCGTGCAGGCGGTAGTGCTCGCCTACGAGTGCGGGCTGGTGACGCCGGATCTGCTCGGTCACTAGCCGGCCCTTCCCCACGCACCCCACTTCAGGCCACCCACACGCCGTCGGGACACTCACGCGAGGCACCTCAGGACAGCTTCACGACGAAGCTGGAATTGCCGTTCGCGAGGTCGACGATCGACAGCGAGCCGTGCGCTCCCTTGAACTGCCCCGTACCCTCGCTGAGGCGCACGACGGCGGAGTTGTCCTGAAAGTGCAATACGAACTGGTTGAACAGCAGCATCGAGCCGCCAACCGCGATCTGCAGGTCGCAGTTGCCGGTGCTCGAGTTCGAGAACGTGCACGTCATGTGGTCGGTGGCGCTCCACTGCTTGGCGTGGCGCTTCGCGGTCCCGACGTACAGCGTGTCGATCTCGTCGAAGCCGTCGCCGGCAGTCGGCAGCGTCGCCGGCGGGTTGATATTGATCGGCTCGCCGGCCGCGTTGTGGAAGTGCGCGGGGCCGCTGAGCTGATAGAAGCTGAGCTTCTGCCCGGTCTTGGCGCCGGCCGCCGGGGCGGCGATCGCACCGCCCGCCGCGGCTAGCACAGCGATGCCAGCTGCGAGTTGTCTCTTCATGGTGTCGTCCTCCTGGTTTGTGCGTTTGTTTGTTCGCCCGCTGTCGCGACCGTCGCGTCAGCTCCGGCCAAACTCGAGGGTCACCATCGACCGCGTCGACGTGATGTCCCTTACGACCACCTGGCCATGCGCACCAGCGAACCGGCCCGGTGCCCGCGACGACGCTCCCGATGTCGCCGCGGTGGCCCAGAAGGAGTGAGATGAAGAGCATGCCCGCCGCCAGCTCGACCGTTGCATAGCACCCATGCGTCACATGCGCACGGCAGTTGACCCCGTCGGTGTCGACCGGCCCGCCGCCGGCGTTGCTGCCGAAGTCGGTCATCACAAAGCCGCCGGGTACGAAGACCCAGCCGAGAGTCGCGACGAACCGGAGCGGGTGCATCGGCCTGGTCGGCGCGTACGCTGATGGGGCCCGTCGCAGCCGGACCGTTACCTGGCTCTCGCTCGGAGACAGCGGCCTGGCGACGAGCGCGCCAGCGTCGCCGGCGAAGATGCCCGTACCCGCCACGAACCGGCCACTGACCCCCGATTTTCGCTCGACCGTCGCTAGGTACAGCGTTCCGCCTCGCAGGCCGACGCCGATCGCGCACGCCGCCGAGCGCTTGGCCTCCCGGCAGTTGACCGCATCCGCGCCGATCACGCCGCCGCTCGCGGCCTCCTCGACCTGCACCACGATTCTGCCGGCGGGAACATCCACGCTGCGCTCGGTCACCGCCACCAAGCTGAGCGTCCCCGTTCCGCCGCGGGCCGCCCCCCGCACCGGCTGGCAATACGACCGCGACGGCCGCGGCCACGCCAGTAGCCAGCTCACCGAACACCGGCCCGGTCCACGCTCTCGCATAGCCCCAAGCTACGGCCGCGTACGAGCGGCGACATCAATCCTCAGGAGGAAGTCCAACGCGGCCGCATCGTCCTCAGGAAGGAGTCACGGCAAAGTCCTTGACCCGCTACGCACCGGACGCCCCCCAGCCAGGCCACCTAGCTCTGTCTGGCGCAGCCGCCGAAGCGCTGCTCTCGTTCGACGACGACTCCGACGCAGCGAACCCGGAGCCAGTGAACCGGCAGCGCCGTCGGCCTCCGCCGAGACCTGCTCTGCGACTGCCACGGGCATGTCGAACAGCGCCTGCCACTCCCCTCCTTTGCGCGGCGGAAAGCGAGCATCTCGCAGGGTCACGCCGCCTCGCGGCGACGACGACGTCATCAGCCGTCGAGCTCGAGCGGAGCTGAGCAGGAGGCTGCAGGCGAACGGTCCCGGGGCAAACCGTCCCCAACCATGTCCCCAACTGGGCGATTTGACCTCAACTAACCTGCTCTAACTAGAACCAGAAGCCGCCAAATACAGCAAAATCCCTGCAAATGAGCGACTCTTAGTCCCAAGGTTGGAGGTTCGAGTCCCCACGGCCCATTTGGAAAGCGCTGGCTGTAGCGGCGGCATCAGATGCGATCCGAGCCGTCAGCTAACCCGGTAGGCGCGACACCTCGCGGTGGAGGCGCGGATGCTGTCTGAGATGGGGCGCAGCACCGAGCGGGTCAGCACTAGCTCCGCCAGGCGCCGGGGATCGAGGGGTTTGAGATCATCGGCTCGACGCCGAATTCGGCAACGCTCGACCAGCGAATGGGGTCGTAATCCGTGCGCTCGGTAGCTTGCAAGAATCGCCCCGGCTTAAGCCAGGGGTTGTGCGGAGATCGACTGGGACGCTAGGCTGACCGCCTCTTGCTGGGGCTATGGTTCTTGAGACGGATCGGACCGTGGGGTAGGAAGACGATTTTAGTCGCGGCGGGCCGGGTGGTTATCGC
>JBKQJQ010000094.1:0-3170 GCA_052147875.1 Solirubrobacteraceae bacterium
GGCCGCACGAAGCGAGCCTGCTGCCCGGCTACCGCCTGCTGGTTCTGGACCCGACCGGCGGCTCGACCACGCAGCGCCTGCTTGCCAGGCCGGGCACCCACGTGGTGCTCCGCTCCAAGACGGTCGATGTTGCGACCTGGGCGCCGGCGTCGTGACCAACAGCGTGCGCGTGGGTGCGGCCAGCCTTCGTTCATCCGGCGCCCGGGCTGTTGCGTCCGGCGCCCGGGCTGTTGCGTCCGGCGCAACGCCGGCCTCCGACCGCCACCCGGGCGCGGTCCGGTTTTGACCTTTGTACGCCGCCCGTAAGCCTAGACTCCCAGGGGTTGTCAGCGCCCGCATTTCTGCCGACACTGAAACTACATGGCGCGCGAGACCCAGCTGATCGTCAACCTCACCCGAGGAAACGTCGTCTGCGAGCAGGCGTTGATCGCGGACCGCGCCCGGCGACGGATGCGGGGCCTGCTCGGTCGGCGCTCGCTGCCTCCCGGTGAGGGCATGCTGCTGCAGCCCTCCCCGTCGATCCACACGGCGTTCATGCGCTTCCCGATTGATGTCGTATTTCTCGATCGCAACCTACGCGTGATCAAGCTGGTCGAGCACCTGCCGCCGTGGCATACGGCCTCGGCGATGGAGGGACGCAGCACGCTCGAGCTTGCCGCCGGTGAGATCGTCCGCCGCCAGGTGCAGGTCGGCGATCAGCTGCTCACCGTGAGGCCGAGTGTCGGTACCAGCGCCCTGACGGAGTCGCCCGAGGAGCCGCTCGGCGGGGCGGAGACCCCCCGCGCGTCGGATCCCACCAAGGTGCTGCTCGTCGGGACCGACCGTCGCTTTCGATCAGTCGCCGCAGCCCTGCTCGAGCGGCGTGGCTGCGCGGTCTCGGTCAGCGAGCGGATCGTCGGCGTCGCCGAGCTTGCGCAGCGTGAAGCGGTCGACGTGGTCGTGCTTGACGCGGGCTCGCTGCCGACGGCGGCGACGCTCGCGGCGGCGGAACTCGATGCGCTCGACCCGCCGGTCGGCGTCGTCCTGATCAGCGAAGATCAGAAGCGGGGAACGTCACTCACGCCGGTGCTGGAGAAATGGGGCGAGTTCGATGAACTGTTCGAAGCGATAACTGATGTCTGTCCGGTTGACCGGAGAGCGGGGGCCTCCGGTGGAACCGTCTAGCGCGGCGCAAGCCGGCGCGCTGAGCACGCCGGTATTGCAGACTGAGCAGCCCGGGGAGACGCCCCGGGCCCCGTCGAGCCGCGGGCCGCTCGTTTCCCATCCGCTCCGCGTCGGAGTGGTTACGGTCGCGATCGCGGCCCTCGCGTTCGCGAGCTACCCGACGGTTGCGAGGTCGGCGCTGGCCGCGTTCTTCGCCGGCGTGCTGACCGTGCTTGCGGCGATCGACCTCGAGCATCGGATCATTCCGAACAAGATCGTCTTGCCGGCGACGGCAATCGTGCTAGCGGCTCACATCGCGATCGAGCCGGGGCGCGCCCTCGAACTGATCGTTGCACCCCTGGCGGTCGGCGTGTTTCTGTTTTTGCCGAACCTGTTCACCAGCTCGGCGATCGGCATGGGCGACGTCAAGCTCGCGCTGCTGTTGGGGGTGGGCCTTGGTTGGGGCGCGATAGGTGCTCTGCTGATCGGCTTTCTCGCGACCGTCCCATTCGCGATCGCGGTGCTGATCCGCGGCGGCGCTGCCGCCCGCAAGACGATGCTGCCGCTCGGCCCGTTCCTGGCCTTCGGCGGTCTGGTGATCCTGATCGTGCCGCGGCTCTGAGCCGGTGCTCCCGCGGCCCGGCGATCCGGGCCTTGGACGAGTGACGAGCTTTTGGCCACCAATCTGGCCGCTCGTGAGGCGCGACCAGTCGCCCGACTTGCAGCAGGTTTGATCTCTCCCTGTTGGCATCGCCGAGATGCCGTCGCTCGCGCGATAACTCTCTCATCAACGCGAGACGCCGTCTTAATCATCGTTTGAAGAATCGGAGGCGATGGCGATCACGCCCTCCTCGATGCCGGCCGATGCGAGTTCGGCTTCGGACACTCCAACTCAGGCACGCTCGCTGCGCGCCCGACTGCGCGGCGGCCCCGACGGCAACCAACAGCTGACGGCCGCGACCGGCGTCGTATTGCTGATCCTGCTCGCAGTGCTGGGGCTCACGATCGTCCAGATCGGGCAGCTGATCTGGCTGCACATGTTCCTCGGCCTGTTGCTGATCGGACCGGTGGCGCTGAAGATGGGCAGCACCGGTTACCGGTTCGTTCTCTACTACGGAGGCGATCCGTCCTACCGGCGCAAGGGACCGCCCGAGACTTGGCTGCGTCTGATCGCGCCAATCATCGTCTTTACGACCGTGGGCGTGTTCGTGACCGGCGTGTGGCTGTTGGTCATCGGACCCGTGCATCGCGAGCCGGTGGCGGAGATTCACAAGATCTTTTTCATCGTCTGGGTGGTGTTCACCGCGCTGCACGTACTCGGCCACCTGCCGGGGATGCCGGAGCAGCTAAAGGCCCGCCGCACGCTCGGGATCGAGTCCGGCCAGACGGGACGGGCGATCGTGCTAGCCGGAGTGATCGTCGCCGGCCTGGTGCTGGCACTGGCCCTGATCCCGGACTTCGCCACCTGGACCGCCCACCCGGCGCTCTGGCACCACCACCATCACCTGCACGGCTGACCGGCGATAGTTCGGGGGTGCAACCACGCCGAACTCGCTGCGCAAACATCGTCGCCTGTCCAGCTCAACCGGCTCGCGGGCGGCGAACATCGCCGCCTGAAGCTTGGGCCGGGCCGGACGCCGCCGCAGTCGATTAATGTCAGAGCTCTTGCTCGTAGCGGTAACCGACCACGCGGCCGAGCGCTTCCGTCAGCGGGTCCGGGGCACGCTTGACGCGAAGACCGAGATCGCCTCGCGCGTCGCCGCCGCGTTTGCGGCGGGCAGCCCAGAGCCCGGCGAGCGCGGAGCTGTGCTGATCAGAGACCTGCGACTACGCGATCTCGTCTACGTCTGCCGACCCGACGCAGACGAACTCGTCGTGATTACGCTGTTCGAACAGGGCGACGACGCGGCGGTGCCGAAACAGTTCACCGACGTGCTTCGCCGCGACGACCGCCGCGTCTCATAGGCGTCGATGACCGGCGACGAGGCACGCAAACTCGCGCTCGCGCTTCCCGAAGCGACCGAGCA
>JBKQJQ010000095.1:0-4479 GCA_052147875.1 Solirubrobacteraceae bacterium
AGCCGACGAGCTGCGACGCAGCACCGCCGTGCCCGTATCGGTGATCCCGACCGGAGTCGACACCGAGATCCTCACGCCTGCTCCCGAGCCAACGGGGCCCCCTCGGCTGGTGTGCACCGGCACGTCGGAGCGCGCGCGCAACTCCTCCGCCTCGATCGTCGAGACAGCAACTGCCGCCTGGAAGCGCGGGAGCAGGCTGAGCAGATGCCGGCGGTAGCGCGCTGCCTCGAACCGCAATAGCAGCGAGGCGCCGGCGCCGCTGCGGCGCGCCCGTGACAGGTACCAATGCCAGGTGAGGTTGTGCAGCGTGAGTACGGCGGGCACGTCGGGCGGCAGCCCATTCGCCCAGGCGGCGGCCATGTCGTGTCCGATCACGACGATGTCCGGACGCCAGCCGGTAACGGCGAGATCGACCAGCTCTCTCAGCTCGCTCCAAAAAACACGCATCTCGAGCGCTCTGACCGGGGCCGCCACGGCGGTGCCGAGGACCTGCGGCTCCGATCTGACGGCAGCGACCGTCTCGCGCAGATGCGATGCAGGACGCACCACGACCCAGTTCTCGACTCCGACGTCCCGCAACGTCTGCGCCCAGTGCGCCTCGTCAGGCAGAACCGGCGAGATGTTGAGCACGTCGTGCCCGAGCTCGACGAGCCGCCGGCACAGGAAGTACTCACGTCCGCGGCCCCCGCCGCCGCCCGGCTCATAGGGCAGCTCCGGGGTCATGTGTAGGACGCGCATCGTCAGGGTTGGCGCCTCAGGAGCGCCGATCCCCAGACGTCTCCGATGTCGATCAATCGTTCCGGACGATCGGCGAGGAAGCCGTCGAGCGCCCGTTTGCAGGCCCAGTTGGACTCGTCGTTGTTGTAGTCGTGGACGATCAGGTACCCGCCCGGAGAAAGTCGCGGGTAGAAGAACTCGAGGCTTGCCTGCGTCGGATCGAACAGGTCGAGGTCAAGCAGGACGAACGCGAACGACTCGTCCGCCACATCGGCCAGAACGTCCGGTACGTAGCCGGGTTTGATGATCACGTTCGGAGATGGGCCGACGCGTCGCGCGACCGCCGCGGCGCTCGTGTCGCGGAACCGCCAGTCGACGCTGCCGGTCGGCAGGTCCTCGTCCGGGAAACCCTCGAAAGTGTCGAACAGATACAGGCGCCGCGCAGGAGCGAGTCGATGCAAGAAGGCACTTGTCTCACCACGCCAGACGCCGACCTCCGCGATCGCCCCCGGGATCTGCTCGTCCAGCACGCGCTGTAGTGCAAGCCCGAGCGTCGCGTAGCGAAAGTAGTCATCGGAGATCGCGATCTGATCATGGATCTGGCCGTCGAAGGTCGGGAAGCGCATCTCACGAAAGCGCACGAGTGGCCGCAGGAGCCGGCCGCGCGCGCCCGGGATCCAGGCTCGAACCCGCTCAAGCGCCTGGTCGGTCGCCGACGCCTGCTTGGAATGAGTCGCCATCATGTATATCCAAGCGGATCCTGGGGCCAGACGATCGCCGCGTCAGTGGCCGACGGCCGGATCGGATCCTGGGCGAGCGCGTTGTACGCTCACGCCGATGCTGATCCGTGCCAAGGCCCCTCTGCGGATCTCGTTTGCCGGTGGGGGCACGGATGTTCCGCCGTTCCCTGAGCGGGAAGGCGGTCTCGTGCTCAACGCGACGATCAACCGTTACGCGTGGGGCACGCTTCGGCGGCGCACTGACGGCGCGATCACGATCCACTCGTTCGACTACGACTCGTCGGTCGAGCTCGCCCCGATGGAGACGCCGGTCTTCGACGGGCGCCTCGATCTCGCCAAGGCTGCCATCGTCAGGCTAACCGCGGGCACTGATACCGGGTTTGATCTGCTCTTGCACTCCAATGCGCCGCCCGGCTCAGGCCTCGGAGCTTCCTCGGCGATGATGGTCGCCCTGGTCGGCGTGCTGAACGAGTACCGCAGCCTTCCTGCGACCGATTACGAACTGGCCGAGCTCGCACATTCGATCGAACGCGAAGAGCTCGGGATCCGGGGCGGACGCCAAGACCAGTACGCCGCGACCTTCGGCGGATTCAACTTCATCGAGCTCTTCGGTGACCACGTGGTCGTCAACCCGCTGCGGATAGCGCCCGACATCGTCCTGGAGCTCGAGCACAACCTGCTGCTGTGCTACACGGGCACAACTCGCCAGAGCGACCACATCATCGATGACCAGATGGGGCGCTACGAGTCGGGCGAGGCCGAAGCCACCGCCGGGCTCATTGCTCAGAAAGAGCTGGCGCTCGAGATGAAGAACGCGCTCCTGCAACGCCGGCTCGAGGACCTAGGGGACCTGCTCCACAGTGCGTGGGAGGCCAAAAAGAAGATGTCAGACCGGATCTCGAACGAGCGGATCGACGAGCTATACGCCGCAGCTCGCGCTGCGGGAGCGATCGGGGGAAAGGTCACGGGGGCGGGGGGAGGCGGCTACCTCTTGCTCTACTGTCAGTCTGACCGCAAACACCACGTCGCTGCGCGAATGCGGGAACTGGGCGCGAGTGTGGACGAGTTCGCGTTCGAGCACGCGGGCCTACGGACTTGGCGCGTCGATGAGCGCTGAAGCAGCCGCGCTGGCCGCCGCATCGATCAAGGAGTGCATCGCGACCCAGGAGTCGCTGCTTGATCCTCAACAGCTCGACGGCATGGTGCAGGCCGCTGGGCTCATCGGCCGTGGTCTATCGGACGGAGGCAAGCTGTTGCTGTTCGGGAACGGCGGTAGCGCCAGCGATGCGTCCCACATCGCAGCAGAGTTCGTCGGGCGATTCATGCGTGAGCGTCGCGCGCTCCCGGCGATGGCACTCTGCACAGACCAATCGGTCATGACAGCGATCGCAAATGATTTCGGCTTCGAGCGCGTGTTCGCGCGGCAGCTCGAGGCGATTGGTTCCCGGCACGACGTCGCGATGGCGATCTCGACGAGCGGCAGCTCGCCAAACGTGCTCTCGGGGCTCGAGACGGCCCGTGCGATGGGTATGGCGACGATCGGTCTGACGGGGTCCACCGGAGGCGCGCTCACCGCGGTCGTCGACGTCTGCCTGTGTGTCCCGGCCGAGAACACCGCGCGGATCCAGGAGAGCCACACTCTGATCGCCCACGTACTGTGTCAGCTGGTAGAACGCGACCTGACCTGAGCGCGGTCTTCGTCGATCGCGACGGGGTGATCAACCGGAAGGCTCCGGAGGGCAGCTACGTTCACAGTTGGGCGGAATTCGAGTTCCTGCCGGGCGCGCTCGACGGACTTGCGCTGCTGGCGACCTCGGAATCGCCGATCGTCGTGGTCACCAATCAGCGCGGGCTCGCCCTTGGCAGGATGACGGCCGATGACCTCGCAGACATCCACCGCCGGATGACGCAGGCGATCTCGGCCACCGGGGGGCGCATCGACGCGATTTACCACTGCCCACACGACGTCGGCTGTCATTGCCGCAAACCCGAGATAGGAATGTTCGAACAGGCCGCAGCAGACCTCGGCATCCGCCTCGATGAGAGCGCCGTGATCGGAGATCAGCCAGCCGACATGCTCGCGGCCCGACGGATCGGGGCGGTCCGCGTTCTAGTCGGTGGGGACCAACAACAGGACGTCGATCACATTGCGAGCGGGCTCGTGGATGCGGCACGCTGGCTCCTCGCACGCTCGACCGCGAGGTACCGAGTCAGATGAGCGCCTCGAAGATCCTCGCCTGCACGATCATCACCGACAGCCACCGCGCCCACGCCGAGGTGCTCGAACGGTCGTTTCGCGAGCACCATCCCGATGCCGAGTTCGTCGTCTTGAACCTCGATTCGGGCGATCCACTGCCGCTCGATAAAGACGAGCTCTTGCGGATGGCGGCGATCTATAACGCCAAGCAGCTCATCGGCGCGCTCAAGCCACTGCTGATCCGTGACGGCCTCGAGCGCGGCGCAGAGGGTGTGGTCCTGCTCGACAATGATATCGAGGTCTTCGCGGCGCTCGACGGGGCAATCCAGCTCGCGCTCGAACACGGCCTCGTGCTGACGCCGCACATGACGACCGCAAGCGCCAAGCTCGAGCCGTGGTTCCTGCGTTCGGGGATGCTCAACGGCGGCTTTGTCGCCGCCGGCTCGCAGGCGCTACCGGCGCTCGACTGGTGGGCGGCCCGGACCTCGCGCTTCGCGCATTTCGCGCCCGACCAGGGTTACTTCTACGAGCAGCGGTGGCTGGACCTGACGTTGTCGCTGTTTGGCGCCCATCTGCTCCGTGACCCCGGCTACAACGTCATGGGCTGGAATCTCCACGAGCGGACGGTCACCTTCGACGGCCGGCCGTTGGTCAACGGCTGGCCGCTCGTCTTCTTCCACTTCTGCGGAAGCTTCGACCCGCACCAGGCCGAGCTGCTTGGCACGCTGCCGGGGCTGCCGTGGCCGTCGCTCGCCTCGCAGCCGGCGGTCGCGCAGCTGTGCCGCTCGTACGCCGAAAAGCTGATCCAGGCTGGCTACGAGCAGG
>JBKQJQ010000096.1:0-11065 GCA_052147875.1 Solirubrobacteraceae bacterium
GCTACCGGTCTCTGGCCGAAGGCGCCAAGGTCAGCTACGAGACCGAGCAGGGACCGAAGGGTCCAGCGGCGGCCAACGTCGTGCCCGTCTGATTCTCACCACAGCGATGGGGACACGTGTCCCCATCGCTGCATCCATCCGACCCGAGCTCCGAACGCGCGACGCTCTGACGGCCGCGCCCTCAGCGACAAAACCGCCTGGCGGCGACCCGCCACATCGCTCGCAAGGCGCCAATCCAGGAGACGGTGATGTCCTCACGCGGTAAGAAGAAGACCACGATGGCCAAGCTCACCCGCGAGGCCCGGCTGCGCGACCGCCGCGTCGAGAAGCAGGCGCGGAAAGAGGCCCGGCGTGACGCCGCGGCAACCCAGCCGCATGGCGAGCTGCCGGCGACCGATCACCCCAGCTCTCACGACCCCGAGTAACAGCGTCTGCCGGTCCGCGGCACGCCCCGGACTCGATTTCACAGCCGGTGTGCGCGCGGGATGGCCCTGACCCGGCGCGCATCGTTTTTTGTGGCCGATTCCGGGTGCTAGTGTCAGGCTCACGGGCGGCAACTGGCGCCGCCAATGAGGTTCTCCTCGCCGGCGCAGGAATCTCCGTCCGATCAGCTCGACCCCCGCCGGTGAAGGGAGGAGATGGATGGCCACGTGTCCCAGACCCAGCGGTGTCTCTCAGGGATCGATGCTCGAATCGAAGCTACGCCGACAGCGTCTGTGTCACCGTCTTGACCCCCGTTCCGTGAGCGACGTGTCATGAAGACGACGCGTGAGCGGGCCGAGGAAAAGCGCCAGGCGAAGCTGGATCTCGTCCGCCAACAGGTTGAGAGTGGCTCGCTGGTGATCCGCCGGATGACCGAAGAGGAGCGCCGGCGGTATCCGCCCCGTCGCGTGCCGCCGAAGCGGTTCGGCGGGCGATGACGGTGGGCGACCGCGATGGACTGATTGCACGGATTCGCCATGTCCGCCGTCTGGCGACGGCACGCGATCGAGCGGAGAGCCGCCCGGGCGATCCACAGCCGGAACGGCTGCAAGCGCTCGAAGCGCGAGTGGCGCAGCTCGAGCAGATGGTCGAGGGGCTGCAGGACTCAGTGCACCGGGAATCGGAGCGGCACGCCAGGATGATCGCGGAGCTCCAGGCCCAGGTCCGGCCCGAAACGATGGGCGCAGCCCTCGCCAAGGACGCCCGCGAGCGCAGGCTCTGATTAAGGTGGCCGCACGCTCGATGGCCGATGAGGCGGAGTTGGCGAACGAGCGGGCGAGGCTATTGGACCGGCGTGAGCGTGCTCTCGACGCTCGCGAGAGCGCAGTGCGCAGACGCGAATGGACGGCGGATGGGCGCGACCGGCTGGCAGACAAGAGGGAGCATGTCGCGGACGATCGCGAGATCGCAGCGGACCACCGCGACGAGCAGGCTGACGATCGCGAAAGCGCCGCTGATCAGCGCGAGGGCGCCACCGACGAGCGTGAGCGACAGCGGCTAGAGCGCGTCGAAGACCGGCTCCGTCGGTCCGATGAGCAGCACGACCGCGAGGGATCGTCCGCCCGCCGGGAGGAAGCCGCGATTGAGCGCGAGATAGCGGCCACCGAGCGAGCAACCCGCGAACCAGATCCCCCCGAGACTCCCAGCAATCCGTCCACCGACGACGGCCCGCCGCCTACATAGGCGCAGTCCCACCGAGCCGTCAGCTGGCCGCCGACCGGGGGCGCTCGGCCTCCCACAGCACACCCGCGGCGTCGGATCGTTGCTAACGGCCATTTCCGGGCCCGCCGACCTGAGCGGCTCAGGGCGCGAGGAGGACGGCCTACTGGGCCGCCCAGATGCCGCCGTCGACCGGGACCACCGCGCCGGTCGTGTAGGCGCCCGCACGGCTGGCCAGGTAGATCGCGGTGCCCGCCATGTCGTCGTCGCGGCCGATCCGACCCAGCGGGGAGCTCGCGGCGATCGCGCCGCCGAACTGCTCGAGCGTGGCGGCCATCATCTTCGACGGGAACGGCCCCGGCGCGATCGCGTTGACCGTGATGTGGCGGGGACCGAGCTTGTTCGCGAGCATCCGCGTCAGCTGATGCACCCCGGCCTTGCTGGCTGCATAGGAGTAGACCTCGAGCTCTGGAACGCGCAGCCCGTCGATGCTGCCGATGTTGATCACCCGTGCCGGATCGTCGGCCGTCCCGGCCGCTTCGAGCAGCGGCAGGAACGCCCGCGTGAGAAAGAACGGTGCCTTGAGGTTGAGCGCCAGGACCTTGTCCCAGGCCGAGTCCGGAAACTCCTCCAACGGCGCGCCCCAGGTTGCGCCGGCGTTGTTGACGAGGATGTGAAGACGCTGCTCGCGGCGTCCCACCTCCTCAGCGAGCCGGACGCACTCCGCCTCACTCGACAGGTTCGCTGGAATCGATTCCACGCGGCCGTACGGCTCGAGCTCGGCGACGGCGGCCTCGCCGGCCTCGGGCTTGCGCGAGCTGACGTAGACCGACGCGCCGGCCTGGAGCAGCCCGCGCGCCACCATCATGCCGATGCCGCGGGTTCCGCCGGTGACCACGGCCACCTTCCCATCGAGGTCGAACAGGTCCATGCGTTTCCTCCGACGCGTTCGTGAGCGCGACCAGCTTAGCCGTGGGCGCGCCCGCGGACCGCTTGGCACCGGAACTCTTGGCACCGGAACTAGACTTCGCACTGTGGCAGCTGAGGTCCGCATGCCGGAGTTCGTGCAGGGACTGCCGAGGACGCGCAAGGCGATCAGGTACGCCGCGCGGCTTCACGCGGGGCAGTTGCGCCAGGTCGACGGCGCGCCGTTCATCCAGCACCCGCTCGAGGTGGCGGCGCTGCTGCACGAGGTGGGGGCGCCGGATCACGTGATCGCGGCCGGCGCGCTGCACGACACGCTCGAGAAGACCGATGCCACCGCGGACGATCTCGCGGCACGGTTCGGGCCTGAGATCGCCGCGCTGGTGTGCACGGTGAGCGAGGACAAGACGATCACGACCTACGCCGAGCGCAAGGCCGCGCTCCGCGATCAGGTCGCTCGCTCAGGCACCGATGCGGCGCTGGTGTTCGCCGCCGACAAGCTCTCCAAGGTGCGCGAATTGCGGCGCACCGAAGACGCACCGGTCCGCAGACGGCGCCTGACTCACTACCGCCGCTGTCTGGCGCTGCTGCAGGAGAAGCTCCCCGGCTGCGCGCTGGTCGACGCGTTGGAAGTCGACGTCGAGGCGATCGCCGCTCGAGCACGTCACCAGCAGGCGCTGTCAAGAGTCCGTTGAGCTCCGCCGGGCGGCGGCTGGACGCCGTGTTCTTCGATCTCGACGGCGTGCTGATCGATTCTGAGCACGCTTGGGATGCGTCGCGGCGGGCGGTCGTCGCGAATGCCGGCCGCCCCTGGCCCGCGGGCGCTACCGAGGCGATGATGGGGATGAGCGCGCCCGAGTGGTCTCTTTACCTGAACGAGGAGCTCGGTGTGCCGATCGCGCCGGAGCGGATCAGCGAGCTGGTCGTCGCGCGCCTGTTGGCCGGTTACGAGCGCGAGCTGCCACTGCTCCCGGGAGCGGTCGCGGCCGTCCGCCGACTGGCCGCCCGGTGGCCACTGGGGCTGGCGTCGTCTGCCAACAGGCCGGTGATCGAAGCGGTGCTCGAGCTCAGTGGTCTCGGCGCCAGCTTCGCGGTCACCGTCTCGGGCGACGAGGTCGCCCGCGGCAAGCCCGCACCCGACATCTACCTGGCCGCGGCCCGCGAGCTGGAGGTGCAGCCGGCGGCGTCGGCGGCGGTCGAGGACTCGAGCAACGGCCTGCGGGCGGCGTCGGCCGCCGGGATGCTTGTTGTCGCGGCGCCCAATACGGAGTTCCCGCCCGCGCCCGAGGCGCTCGCGCTGGCGGCCACGACCGTCGGCTCGCTCGATGAGCTCACTCCGGGTTTGCTCGAGTCATTGACGCGCTAGCTCGTCCCATGTCCGCCCGCTGCGGACGCTGGCCGGCTGCTCGGCGACGATGTCCGACCCTGGGCGCGCATGCTCGTCGGCGGCCTTGACGAGAATCCAGCGGCGTTCGCCAGTCCGCGTCAGCCCGAACCGTCCATGGAGCTTGTGGCCGTGGAGGACAAACGAGAGGTGGTCTGGCGTGTCGCTGACGACCGTCGTCGCGCCCTCGTCCCAGACGATCACCGCACCGCTGCCGCGCGCGGCTCCCTCGTGTACGCCCTCGAACTCGCCCGCCTCGAGGTCATGGTCGGCGACCGGCACGGCCAGCCGTCGAACCGCTGGGTCCAGCGACGGGCCCTTCGGCACGGCCCACGATCGCAGCACCCCGTCGCGCTCGAGACGGAAATCGAAGTGCAGCGTGGTGGCGTCATGAAGTTGGACCACGAACCGAGACGTGCCGGCGAGGGTAACGCGGTCCGCCGCTGGGGCCGTTGCTCGCCCGGTGAGCCGTGTCAACTGGATTGACCGCGCCCAACTCAGTCATGATCATGGCTGAGCGATGGCCGAAGACGACAGCCAGAAACCCGCTGCGCCCGCCCCGATGCCGCGCGACCGCCAGGGCTGGCGGGTCGCGCCGGCACCCGATGGGCGTGGGTTGCCCGACGACCACAGGCCGCGCCCGCCGCACAGATGGCGCGGCTTCTGGATCTTCTTCATCGCGTTGCTGGCGATCAACTGGCTGTTCGTTCTGTTCCTGCAGCCGCCGGGCCAGCCGCGCGTGGTGGTGCCGTTCAGCCCGTACTTCCTCTCGCAACTCGACAGCGCCAACGTGAAGTCGATCTCGTCGCGCGGCGACACGATCCAGGGGACGTTCAAGAACAAGGTCCGCTACCCGCCCGACGACAGCAAGGAGCCTGAGACGACGCTGTTCTCGACCCAGGTGCCGAGCTTCTGGAACAACACGGAGCTGACGGCCGCGCTCCAAGCACAGCACGTCGAGGTCAACGCGAAGTCCGTTACCCAGACGACGTCGCTGCTGGCCGAGATCCTGCTCGGTTTTGGGCCGACGCTCCTGTTGGTCGGCCTGTTCGTGCTGTTGATGCGCCGCGCGCAGTCGGGCGGTGGGCTGGGTGGCCTGGGGAACTTTGGGCGTTCGCAGGCGCGGCGGGTCGACCCTGAGCGGATCCGGGTCACGTTTGACGATGTCGCGGGGATCGACGAAGCCAAGAGCGAGCTGACCGAGATCGTCGATTTCCTCAAGACACCGGAGCGGTACGAGCGGCTCGGGGGACGGATGCCCCATGGGGTGCTGCTGTTCGGGGCTCCGGGGACGGGCAAGACACTGCTGGCGCGTGCGGTCGCGGGCGAGGCGCACGCGGCGTTCTTCTCGATCGCGGCGTCGGAGTTCATCGAGGCGATCGTCGGTGTCGGCGCGGCACGGGTGCGGGACCTGTTCACGAAGGCCAAGGAGGCGGAGCCGGCGATCATCTTCATCGACGAGCTCGACGCGATCGGCCGCTCGCGACAGGGGTCGGCCCAGATCACGGGAGCCAACGACGAGCGAGAGCAGACACTCGATCAGATCCTGACCGAGATGGACGGCTTTGAGTCCGCCGAAGCGGTCGTCGTGCTCGGCGCCACCAACCGGCCCGAGATCCTCGACCCGGCGTTGCTGCGACCCGGCCGCTTTGACCGGCGGGTCGCGGTGCAGCCACCGGACCGCGCCGGCCGGGTCCAGATCCTCAAGGTTCACACCCGCTCGATCCCGCTTGCCGATGACGTCGACCTCGGGACGCTCGCCTCGACAACCCCGGGGATGGTTGGTGCCGACCTTGCCAACCTCGCCAACGAGGCCGCGCTGCTGGCGGCGCGGCGTGATCACGAGAAGGTGCAAATGGCCGACTTCACCGATGCGCTGGAGAAGATCATGCTCGGTGCTCCACGCGGGATCGTGCTCAGTCCCGAGGACCGTGAGCGGACCGCCTACCACGAGGCTGGGCACGCGCTGGTCGGGATGCTGACCCCCGAGGCCGACCCGGTCCGCAAGGTCTCGATCATCCCGCGTGGCGTGGCGCTCGGAGTCACCTTGTCGACCCCTGATGCCGATCGCGTTTCGTACACGCGCGAGGACCTCGACGCGAAGATCAAGGTCGCGCTCGGCGGCCGCGTCGCCGAGGAGGTCGTGTACGGAAAGATCACGACCGGCGCCGAGTCAGACATCCAGAACCTGACCCAGATCGCGCGCCAGATGATCGGCCGCTGGGGGATGAGCGACAAGATCGGCCCGGTCGCGGTGCTCCCCGCCGACGGCGCCGGGCCCTTCCTGCCGGGCGTCAGTGAGACCTCGCCACAGATGCAGTGGCTGGTGGACGAGGAGGTGCGCGCGATGGTCGACGACGCCCACGACGCCGTCACGCAGCTGCTGCGCGATCACCGCGAGCAACTCGACAGCCTCACGCGCGCGCTGCTGGAGGCCGAGACGCTCGATGCTTCTGACGCGTACGCCGCCGCGGGGGTGCCGATGCGCGCCGACGAGCTTGAACCGAAGCCAGCTTGAGCGTGGACGGGCCGGAGACCTGCTTCCCAAGCAGCTCGTGCGAGCGCTTCTGGCCCTGAGCACGCTACCTGAGCACGCCGCGGCGCTGGTGATGCTGGCCAAGCGCGGCGATGATGGCTAGCGCTACTCGTTTACGCTTTCCAGCCGGCGGATCGAGAATTTGATGGGCGGTCAACTGATTGCCGTTGTGCTGAGGATTGACTCGCACTTCCTCGCCGATCGGGGGCAGCGAGCCGGCTTCGTGCTGCTGCTGACGTTCCTGCTCTCATTTCTTTTCATACGTTCGAGCGCGAGGTTGATCCGAAACCCCAAGGTGACCTGGTGGCCCGGGAATATCGAAACTGCCGGGGGTCTGCATCTGCACCATGTGGTGTGGGGGATCGGGCTGATGATGATCTCGGGCTTTCTCAGCTTCGTGTTGAATCCGGGCGGCCCCGGGACTGTGATTCTGGCCGGACTGTTCGGGGTCGGAGCCGGTTTGACGATGGACGAGTTCGCGCTCTGGCTGTACGTCGACGACGTCTACTGGGCGGACGAGGGCCGCGTGTCGTTTCGTGCGGTGGTGGTTGTAGCCCTGCTCGGCGGCACGGTGCTGCTGGGTGCCGCGCCCTTCGGAGGTGCCGACAACGGCACCTCGATCGCGACGTGGGCGCTGATCATTGCCGTTGACATCCTTCTGTCTGCGGTCGCGATCATGAAGGGTAAGCCGCTGGTCGGCTTGTTCGGACTGTTTGTGCCGCCGATCGCGCTGGTCGGGTCGATCCGCCTGGCCTACCCGTCGTCGATCTGGGCCCGGCACTTATACGCACCGGAAGGACCGAAGATGAAGCGAGCTCGGCAGCGTCGGCTGCGGATCCAGGAACGCCGGCGACGGTGGTCGGATCTGATCGCGGGTGCCCCCGGAGTTGGCGCGCCCAGCCGCTCGGTAGATGCCGATCAGCCAGCGACGCTTGAATCGGTAGGCGACGAATAGTGCGCGAGCGGCGCCTGCGTCGAACCCTTGAGTCGGCGCGCTCCATGCAGCAGACTCCAACCCATCCACCCCAGACGTGGAGGAACTGTGATGTCACCGGTATCGCGCGGCTTTCTTGGCCGTAGGCGTCCGGTCGGCGATCCGTCGCGGATCCCGCCGGGCCAGTACCTGACCGCCGACTTCCCGGTCCTGTCTGCCGGACCGACGCCGCACACGCCGGTCGAGCGGTGGACGTTCTCGATCGACGGCGAGGTCGCTGCGCCGGTGTCGTGGTCGTGGAGCGAGTTGCTGGCGCTGCCGTCCGAGACCGTCACCGTCGACATCCACTGCGTGACCAAGTGGTCAAAACTCGATACGAGCTGGCAGGGCGTATCGGTCGACACGCTGCTCGACGGCGTCTCGAGCGAGGCCGAATACTTGACGGCGTTCTCCGACGGGGGCTACACGACCAACCTTGCGCTCCAGGACGTGACCGGCGGCAAGGCGTGGGTGGCGTATCAGTACGCCGGTGAACCACTCGAGCCCGAGCACGGCGGACCGGCACGCCTGCTCGTTCCGCATCTGTACTTCTGGAAGAGCGCCAAGTGGGTGCGCGGGCTGCGGCTGACCGTCGACGACAAGCCCGGGTTCTGGGAGGGCTACGGCTACCACAATCACGGCGACCCGTGGCTCGAGCAGCGATACCAGGGAGACTGACGTGGCAGCTCGGTGTCGCCGCCGAGCTGGTCTCCGAGACCACGCGGACGCGCAGCATCGTGCTCGACCTGCCGGGCTGGAGGGGCCACCGCGCCGGGCAGCACGTCGACATCAGGCTGACGGCGCCCGACGGCTATCAGGCACAACGAAGCTATTCGATCGCCTCCGGTCCCGAGGACAGCCGGCTTGTGGTCACGGTCGAGCGGCTCGCCGACGGCGAGGTGTCGCCGTACCTCGTCGACGAGCTCAGGGTCGGGGACGAGCTCGAGCTCCGCGGCCCGATCGGCGGGTACTTCGTCTGGGAACGGTCATTCGGGGGCCCGCTGCTGCTGATCGCCGGTGGTTCCGGCATCGTGCCGTTTCGCTCGATGCTGCGCCACTGGGCCGCCGGCCAGCGTGACGCGGGTGTGCGGCTGCTGTATTCCGCGCGCACGCTCGACGACGTGATCTACCGGGAGGAGCTGATGGCCTGGCGGCCGACGATCGAGCCGATGTCCAATTCACGCTGACGCGCGAGTGGCCGCAGGACTGGTCAGGCCATCGGGGCCGGATCGACGCGCAGCTGCTCGAGCAGGTCGCGTGGCCGCCCTCCGAGCAGCCGCTGGTCTATGTGTGCGGGCCTAGCGCGTTTGTCGAGACGGCCGCCCAGACGCTCGTCGACGCCGGCCATCAGCCGACCGCGATCAGGACCGAGCGCTTCGGTCCGACGGGAACCTGACGATGGATGCGCTCGACGGAAACGCGATCGCCGGTTAT
Source organism: Solirubrobacteraceae bacterium (assembly GCA_052147875.1). Classification (GTDB taxonomy): domain Bacteria; phylum Actinomycetota; class Thermoleophilia; order Solirubrobacterales; family Solirubrobacteraceae; genus Palsa-465. The sequence goes on from JBKQJQ010000096.1 coordinate 8,893, forward strand.
CTGTTCGCCCACTTCGGGGTCGAGATGACGACCGCTACCGGCGCCTGCGCGCACTGCGGGACCGAGGCTCAGATCGCCGAGCTGCGCGTGTACGTGCGAGCTCCCGGCGCGGTTGCCCGCTGCCACGCGTGCGGAGGCGTGGTGGTCGTGATCGCCGAGATAAGTGGTGTGTCCCGGGTCGACTACAGCTGCTTCAAGCTCACATCGGCCAGCAGCGCGACCTGATCGACGTCGGCGCTGCAGGGAAACAGGATCAACTCATCGCAACCCGCATCGGACATTTGCGCGATCCGCTCGTGCACCGCATCGGGCGTTGTCAGCGCCCCAGCCGCCACGCGCTCGGCATACGGACCCGCGAACGCGTAGTAATGGCCGAGGTAGTCGCGCGCGTGTTCGGCACCGTCCGCACCGAGCGCGAAATACCCCAGCGCCAACAGCCTTGGCGCCCCGTCGCGACCGGCTTGGGCCCACGCCGACCGGGCGGCCGATGCACCTTCGCGGAACGCATCCGGGCCACCGCCGCCGGAGATCCAGCCGGAGCCGTAACGAGCCATCCTGCGCAGCGCCGCGGGGGCGTTGCCGCCGACGATCAGCCGCGGACCCGCGCCCGCCGGTGCCGGTCCGACCCCGATCGTCGAGTCGCGCCAGATCGACGATGCGCGCTCGAGCAAGGCGTCGAGCTCGCGCCCGCGGCGGTGAAAGTCGACCTCTGATGCGGTGAAGTCGTCCTCGCGTCCACCGACCGCGATGCCGAGCACGAGGCGTCCGTTCGACAGCCGATCGATCGTGGCAGCCTGCTTGGCGAACAGCGCGTGGTTGCTGCGCAATGGGCCGAGCAGGATCGAGGTCGTCAGCCGGACCTTGGTGGTCACAGCCGCCGCGGCGGCGAGGGTCGCCAGCGGCTCGTAGTTGTCATACACCAAGCGGTCGATCGTCCCGAGGCTCGAGAACCCGTGGTGTTCCGCGCGGCGCGCCCAGTCGACCAAAGTCTCGCCGTCGACGCCGGAGATCGCAGCCGGCAAGCCGATTCCTACGTCCATCCCAGCCTCCTTTCAGACATCGACTGTTGCTCGCATTGATCCTACGGCCGTGGCGATTGGACCCGATCTGTACCTTGTCGGTTGTGCCCGGGAGCTCTCAGGTGAGCGGGATCAATCTCCCCGAGCTTCTATACGTCGCGTTCGTGTTGGCGGTCGCGTTCGCACCCGTGTTGTTCTCGCGTCGCAGGCCCTCGTCCGGCGAATCGGATTCGGACGGCGACGATGGGGGGTGGGGTGGAGGTCCGCCACCGCGCACTCCCCCGGAGCCGCCGCGGGGCGGGATCCCACTCGATGACGCCGAGCCGCCCCGGATCCGGTTGCGTGGTCACGAACGGCTGACAGATCGGGCGCGCACGCGCGCCCGGCGACCGAGCCGCGAACCGGGTCGGCAGCCCGCCCACACCCCGTGACGGCGTCCGGCCGGTGCCTGTGCGGAGCCGTCCGCTATGAGGTCCGGGGTCCGTTGCGCGACGTGCTGATCTGTCATTGCCAGGAGTGCCGGCGCTGGAACGGCCATTTCTCCGCATTCGCGGCGGCCCGGAGAGAGGACCTGACGCTGATCGACGCGGCGCCGCTGCGCTGGATCAACAGCCCCGCGAGCGATCGGGACGCGCGACGCGGCTTCTGCGGCGAATGCGGCTCGAGTCTGTTCTGGGACGCGCCACGGCGCGACACGATCAGCATCGCGGCTGGGACGCTCGACCAGCCGACGGGTCTGCGCACCACCGGCCACGTGTACGTGTCTGGGGCCGCGGACTACTATGAGCTGCCGGACGACGGGCTCGAACGCTTCGACGCGAGCAGCGAGCAGTAGGCGAGGCGGCGGGCGTGCGTCGGTCAGCGGACGCCGACGCCGCTGCGTGAGGCCGCGACCAGCTCTGCAAGCCGCACGAGCTTGACGCGCGGGCGGCCGTGCGGCTCGCCCAGCCCACGTTCGTGCTCGTCGATTGCCCGCCAGCCGGCCCAGGTCACGGCCTGGGGCGCGCGCTCCGACAGCCATGCCGCGATCGACTCGGCATCCTCGCTGCCCGGGTCCGGCAGCACGCCCCGCTCGGCGTCGGCGACGATCTGGGCGACCGTCTCGGCGGCGTCTTTCTTGTTGGTGCCGATCACGCCGCTGGGGCCGCGCTTGA
>JBKQJQ010000097.1:0-5661 GCA_052147875.1 Solirubrobacteraceae bacterium
TTTTCGACGTTGAATTCGCGTCCACCGGCACCACCGCCGTGGCCAATGCCGCGGGCTGGGCCGCGATCACGCTCCCGCTCGACGAGGTCGAAGGACTGCCCGTGGGTGTGCAGATGCTCGCCCCCGATGAGGCAGTCCTGCTCAGGATCGCGGCCCAACTCGAGCAGGCACTCCCATGGGCGGACCGCCACCCGCCAGGCTTCGGCTGAGACAAACGAACCCCGACCGGTTCTCTTGAGTCGGTAGCGAAGCGGTCGTTCCCCGGCAGCGAGGGCTCGCCATGACCGAGCGGATTGGCATTCGCTCAGTTCGTGTCCGACGCTCTCGATGGCGCGCGAGTGGCTGTCTCGGCCGCTCAAGCCGCCACCGCGACCACGCGCTGCCACTGGCTCAAGCACTACAACCACACCAGACCCCACTCCGGGATCGCCAACCGGCCACCCATCAGCCGCGTTCATGACCTCCGTGTGCAGGAACAGCTAGTTAGCTTCAGTGATCGGGGGGGACCGGGCAGAAATTGATCCAGAACCGCTGATCACATCGACAGGCTCGCCAGAGAGAGGGCGCGATGCATGCGGTCAGGTCCACCTGCACGGTGATGGTCCCGAGAGTCTTCGAGTAGGACATCGCTTGAGCGCTGATCGAGTAGCTGGTGGTGGATTCGGGAGCGACCTGAAGCTGTCCGCTGGTAGACACCGGCGTGCCGTTGAGTTCAATAGTGATCTCCATGTCCACCCCTTGGGCACAGTCACCTCCCAGCTGATCGTCGAGCTGGTGAAGGGGGCGATCGCCGATGGTGCGGCCTCGAACAGGTCGAGCTTCATCTTCGACAGCGCTGCCTGGGCCGCTTGACCGTTCGGGTTCGGTTCGGTGGTTGGTGACACGTGATCGCGGTCGGTGGTCTTCTCGAGCGCCGCGAGGTATCGCAGCGGCGTCATTTGGCATCAAGCTGCGCCCGGGTCCGTTTGCCTGGCGATGAGCCGTGCATAGACAGCCATTCCCACCTGCGCGTTCGCTGAGCAGATGGCCGACGGGCCAGTCAGGTTGTCGCTAGGTGGAGCGACCAACGGTTCTGCTTTCCATGGCGATGGGGCAGGGAGCCTGTCGTGGGCCCCTGCCGGCGTAATCCGGCGGCGCACGCCGTGTCGTCCGACACCTGCTCTGCCTTCGTCAGGAGCATCTCGGTCGGGGCGCCGACTTCCCTCCTAAGCGCGGGAACGGTTGGCGATCGCTTTTGGTTTCAGGCGGCCTGCGCCGACGCCTCACTCGCCGGTTAGATCTGGTCACCGGTAGGCTGTATCGATGATGCCGCCGCGGCTCTATTACATGCCGCGGACGCGGTCGAGTCGTGTCCTGTGGCTGTTGGAGGAGATCGGCGCAGCGTATGACTTGACCGAGATCGCGGGTGCGCAGCGCCGTTCGGATGAGCACCTCCAGCGGCATCCTCTGGGTCGCGTCCCAGCGCTCCAGCTCGGTGACGGTACAGCGATGTTCGAGTCCGCCGCGATCTGCCTCCAGCTGGCCGATCTGAACCCGGACGCCGGACTGATCGGTCCCGTCGGCTCGACCGAGCGAGGACTCGTCTACCAATGGGTCGTGTTCGCGATCTCTGAGCTAGAGACGCCGTTGTTTCGGTGGATTCGCGACCTCGGCGAAGGGATCACCGACTCCCCGGCGCACGATCGCTTCACTGAGGCGGCCGGGGCCATGCAGGCCGAGCTCGCCGAGCGTGACTGGCTCGTCGACGATCGCTTTAGCGTCGCTGACGTGATGTGCGCGAGCGTGCTTCAGGGAGCCAACTCGCGAGAGCTGCTGCGACCGTGGCCGGGACTCGAGGCCTACGTACGGCGCGGCGAGGCACGCCCGGCGTACGCGCGGGCGGCTGCGATCTCGGATCGTCCCCGCAGCTAACGACGGCTCAGTCAAGGCGACTGTCCGGGGACCCGTCCTCGCGTCCAACGCGCGCTTGCGTCGCCGCCGAGCCAGTCACGATCCTTCGTCGCGCACTCAGGGTTGGCGTTTGCGACGGCGCGATCGTGGTGTTGTGCGGCTATCCCATGTGTGACCGAACGGGCGCTCGGCGTCAGGCGGTCGTCACCGCCGCGGCTGGGCGGTGACGCGGACTCGTTCCGCTCGTCGGGGCACTGTGGGCGAGAAGCCAGGCGTGAAGTGCCGCTCTGCGTTGCGCGCGCTGTTCGTAGGCCCGAAGGGCGAGCAGCATGCGGTCGACCGCGCGGCCGGTCGCTTGCCGTCCCGCGTGGTTCTCAAGTCGGACTCGCCACCGCGCCTGGGCGTGGATCGACGGTCTGTTGGTGTAGCCAGCATCTCCTGTCTGCACCTCCGCCGCCATGCTCAACACGCAGGCTACACGGAGCGTCGGCGAGCTTTCGGTCCAGAGCGAGAACCGCTGGGTACTCGACGGCTCAACCCGGGCGCCGCTCCGGCGAAACGGCATGCGACGATCTCGTTAGATGCGTTCACGGGCAGCGAAAGGGAGATCGGGCTAATGGCCACAGATAAAAGCACGCATGCAGAGGGTCTCATGCCACCACGTCGGCCGGTGCGGGGCGCCGCCCAGGTGCGCAAGCGACTTCGGCGTGAGTTGCGACGAGTCGGCGCTGACGGTGTGAGCCTCTACATCGATGGGCCGCGCGGCATCGCCCGTCTGCGTTTCCCAAGCCAGGACCGTTGGCTTGAGCTGGCGCCAGGCGAGGCTCTAGACCTCCTTCGGCCCCTTCCCAACGGCGCCGGCGCGCAGGCAACGGTCGACGCGCTGGCGCGAGGTAGCTGACGTGCGAGCTGCCCGAGAGCCGCGAACTCGCGCCACCGCCCCTCTGCGTGGAGCACTCTCGCACTGCGGTATCGCGATCGCGCAGCCCTAGCAATCCGCCTCGAGCGATGTGGACATGACCCACGGAGATGTCCCTGTCGGCGAGCAACCCTCGAGCCGGCTCTCCTGGGTGATTTTGGAGCCCTCAGGCTCCCGTCGGGTTTGTTCGCTGAGCGTTCGATCATCGGTCGCCCCATTTCGCTTCCCCGTTCGCGTTGACCTCGAACCACCGGCGGTGGGTCATTCCCTGATCGCGAACCTCGAGACGAGTCGTGCCGTTGTCGTCAGCCGCTCGAAGCAGCCTGACGGCGGCGGCGACGGTCTCCGTGTCTGTGTCGATGCCGGCGGCTGACGTCGTCAGCAGAGCACGTTCGAGAGCAGTCTCAGCGCGATGAGCGTCGCCCTCTTCGCGCGCGTCCTGCAACGCTTTGAGCGCGCCTCGCAGCTCGGCGATCTCGTCCGTTGGCATGTCGCTCTCCTGTCGCTGGTCTGCGCGCCCAGCCTACCGGGGGCTATCCAACTTGCTAGTTGGGCCACGTCGAGAACCACCGTGCACGTTACGCCCGACACGCCGGACAGTCCCGTCGACGGACGCACCTCCGCGCACGGGCCGTCGTGTGTTCCGCGCCTTAGTTCGAGGAGCGTTCGGCCGTGAGACGCCCGTCGCGGCTGGATCCGAACAGCGTCGATACTTCGACGGTGGATTCGTTTCAGAACACGATCACCCCGGTGCTGACAGTCAGGGGCGCCGTCAACGCGGTGGACTTCTACAAACGAGCGTTTGACGCTCAGGAGATCTACCGCAACACATACCCAGACGGCCGAATCGTCGCCGAGATGGCCGTAGGGGCCGCGCACTTCAGGGTGGCTGACGAAGCTCCGGAGGCGTCCAATCTCAGCCCAGAGGCGCTCAGAGGGACGACGGTCAGACTCAACTTACTGGTCGCCGATCCGGACACGATCGCGCACCGAGCCATCGAGCAGGGCGCGATCGAGGTCGCGCCAGTCGCGGACCAGTCATACGGGCTACGCCAGGGACGCGTGGCCGACCCGTTCGGCCACCACTGGCTGATCGGACGACCGTTGGCCGGCGCAGCCGGTGACTGGGCTCGCGATCCGGACTAGTTGGGCTGGGCCGGCGGCCGGCCGCGGGCGGAGCAAAATCCGCTTTGACTCCAATTATCGGTGCAGCTTGGTTTGCGGAAGATCACGGCTTTCCCTGGCAGCTCGGTCGAACCCCGGCCTCCAAGCAGAACGTTGCGATCAACGCCCTCCCCATCGCCGAATGCACGCTTTGACACAGTCCCATGCAGGCGAGGCCCTCCACGACACTGTCCACTAACGGTTGGTTACAGAGACGCTCGGCGACGTCCGTCGGGCGATCCTGCGTGCGACGCATATTCGCCAGGGCGAGCTGGCCGTAACAACCGCCGGCCAGAATCGAGCGCGCCAAGCGCACCGGCGATCTGGGGCGATGACGACGTGCCGCGTCGACCCCGATGCGTCAGATGTCTCGCGTAGTGGCTTCGTCCGCAGCGCTCTTAACTGCGCGTTCGGCGCGACGGTCCGCTGCTTCTCGCTTGAGCTCGGCCTGCTGGGTGGAGAGCCACGCGATCTGCGCCGCGCGCCGCTCCGCGCTACTTGGACGGTTGCGGCTTGTCGATTGTATGGACACGGTCATTTTGTGCTTGGCTGCCATCATTGCCTCCCTCGAGTCACTTAATTGCGCATCAGGCGCATTCGCGCTAAGGACCTACCGGTGCGTCCGGCACAAGGACCTCGACTGCGATCCGAACGTCCGCGGCGTATCCGCAGATCGCGGAGCCTTTCGTAGACGCCTGGACTACATCGTCTAGCAGGTCCTGCGCTGTTATGCGAATCGCGGCTGCGGGCGCTGGGTGAAGGCTGGGTCACCGGCGCCGGTTGAAAACAGGTCGCCTGGCACGGACCGGCGGTGTGTTGGGCTTTCGCTTGAGGTTGGTCTCGGTGCGTGTGGGTCGGCTGAGACGGAGCTTGACCCGCTGATAAATGGCGTCCGCGGAGCGTTCCCACCGTACGGCAGCGCCGGTGCTGGTCTGCGGCTCAGGGTGAGGTGTATCGTCGGGTTTGTGGGGTCTTGGGGCGTCGCGAGCTTTGAGAACCGACGCGGCCGGGGAATGGTTCCTCGTCGTCGAGGAAGCGCCCGAGCCAGGAGCGGTTATGGCCTCGGCGATCGATCAGGTACTGAGCGCCGCCGAGTGCCTTGGGGTCGACTTGTGCTGCGAGGCGATCGCGGCCGCAGAACTCTGCGCATCTTGCGCCTGTCAGCTTCCGGATCGGCTGCCAGACAGCGTCTACAGCTGGGTTCAGGCGAATCCTCACGGCCGCACGCCGACGAGATCGAGCTGGTGGTTCAGGCCGTCAGTCGGGTGCGCGAGGAGAGCGAGCTGCGCGAGCTTTGGGAGGTCGCAGGAGACCGGGCTCAGTGGCTGGCTGAAGTGGACGATCTTCTATCGCGATTGGGACGGTCCAGCGCCGGGAGCCCACCCTCTGTGTCTCCTTGACCAGGCGCAGAGGAGCCCGGCCGGCAGACGTTCCGGATATGAGACGCGCTCTGCGGCCAGCCGGAACGACGGGACACAGGAGCGGGTCGGCGAAGTCGCTTGAGTCGGCCGCCGCGACGATCGGCGCGGACTGATTTCGCGACGGGAGTACGGTGTGAGGAGTGGAGGACGACGCGATTCTCGCCTTGGTGACGCGGCTAGCGCGGCCTCACGCGTCCGGGGGCGACGTCATCGAGCGTGCCGCGATCCTCGCTGAGGGCGCCGATTCCCCTGCCGTCATCGCGTGGA
>JBKQJQ010000098.1:0-8869 GCA_052147875.1 Solirubrobacteraceae bacterium
CGACATGCGCGTCCACTGTATTGCACACTCCGATCCGGCACCCACGGCTGGGTGCCCCAGTAACAACATCTTTACATGGAACTAGCGGCGATATTGCGAACTGGCTCTCACCCGGCAACGCCCCGGCTCGAACCGGCTCGCACCGCCTCCAACGCCGGTAGCTTCTACCAGAACCCGCTGACCGCCAGGGGCGCTACGCGGACCGGAGTTGCGCCATGACCACTCATTCACGGCTTCCGTACAGCTGGATTCTCGCGCTCGTCGGCGCGCTCGCGCTCGCCGGCTGTGGCTCCTCGTCGTCGTCCAGCACGAGCTCGAAGACGACCGCTAGCGCCAGCTCGAGCTCGACGACGACCGCGTCCACGGTCGCGCTACCACCCGCGGTCGCCGAGCTGCCGGCCGCAGAGCACCCGAAGCCGAGCCAGTTCCCCTCCTCCGAGGGACGCACACTGCAGCAGCTGGCGCAGACGATTAAGTCGACTGCGAACCTCGGCGCCGCGACCGGGACCTTCACTCCCGGGACGCGCCGACTCGCATTCGGACTGACTGAGAACTCCGGCGCGTACGTCTACGCGCCGACCGCGGTCTACTTCGCCTCTAACCCCGGCGCGCCGGCCAAGGGCCCGTACCTCGCCCCCGCGGATCCGATGACGGTCGCGCCGCAGTACCGCAGCAAACAGAACTCCGGCCCCGGCGGGATCAAGGCGATCTATGCCGCCCAGCTCCCGATCCCGAGCGCCGGAACGTTCGACGTGCTCTCGATCACGCGCACCAAGAAGGGCGAGATCGGCGCGACCGGCGAGATCGCAGTCGCCAAGACGTCACCGATCCCCAATGTCGGACAGCGACCGCCCGATATCGCCACCGACACGCTGGCGACGACTGGCGGCAACATCGCGCTGCTCACGACCCGCCTGCCGCCCGAGCAGATGCACTCGGTGTCGTTCAACACAGTGCTCGGCAAGCGCCCGATCGCGCTTCTGTTCTCGACGCCCGAGTTCTGCATCTCGCGCGTATGCGGGCCGGTGACCGACGTCGCGGTCGAGTTGCAGCACGAGTTCGGCAACCGGATCACGTTCATCCATGAAGAGGTCTACACCGATAACCAGCCGAGCAAGGGCCTGCGGCCGCAGCTGAGGGCATTTCACCTGCGGACCGAGCCGTGGATGTTCACGATAAACCGCCACGGGATCATCGCCGCCCGGCTCGAGGGAGCGTTCGGGACCACGGAGCTGCGCCAGGCGCTGCAGGCAGCGTTGCAGTAATCGAAGAGAAACCGATGAATCGCCACCACGACCCGGGATCGTGGGGCTGCCGAACGCTATCCTCAGCCGCTGGAGCGTCCTGGTGTGACCGGCGCACCGACGATTTGACACATGGCCTCCCGGACTAAGCAAAAGGAAGAAGCGCGCGCCCGGCGGCTCGCCGAGGAGCGGGCTCGCAGCGAGAAGGCGCGCCGCGATCGGCGCCTGCGGATGGTCGGCGGCGTCGTCGTGTTGGCGATCGCGATCGCAGCGGTGCTAGTTGCGGTCTCGAGCGGCAGCAGCACCAACAACCTCGAAAAGGGCCTCGCGACGGGCGCCGTCAAGAACAACACGGTCTCCACCGTCAACAACCTGCTCGCCGGGGTCCCGCAATCGGGCGCGATGCTCGGCAACCCGAACGCGCCCGTGACGATGGACTATTACGGCGACCTCGAGTGCCCGATCTGCCAGGAGTTCACGCTGCAGGGCGGCCTCTCGCAGCTGATTGCCAACGAGGTTAGGCAGGGCAAGGTCAAGATCGTCTACAAGGCGTTCGAGACCGCGACCCGCGACCCGAACGTGTTCGAGGATCAGCAGGTCGCGGCGCTCGCGGCTGGGATGCAGAAGAAGTTCTGGAACTACGCCGAGCTCTTCTACCACGAGCAGGGCCAGGAGGACACCGGCTACGTGACCGAGTCCTACCTCGACAGCCTCGCCGAGCAGACGACAGGCCTGAACCTCGTCAAGTGGGAGTCGGACCGCAACAATCAGACGCTCACAACGCAGGTGATCGACGACGTCAACCAGGGCAAAGCGATCGGCGTCACTGGGACGCCGACGCTCGTGTTCATCGGTCCCAAGGGCAAGGCGGCGTCGCCCGAGAGCGTCCCGACCTACTCTCAGCTGCAGCAGGTGATCAAGCAGGTTTCATGACCACGGTCACGGCCAGCAGACCGGCCGTGGCGGCCGATCGCACTGACCGCCGTCTGCGGATCGCGATCCTGATCCTGGCGCTGATCGGCGTTGGCGTCGCCGGTTACCTCACCTATACGCACTACGACAAGATCAAGGTCCTGTGCCTCGCGAGCGGCGGCTGCGAGACGGTCCAGGCGTCGAGCTATGCGAAGCTCGACGGGATCCCGGTCGCGGTTCTGGGCCTCGCGGGCTACATCTGCATCCTCGGGTCGCTGGCGATCCGCGGCGAGCTCGGGCGGATCATCGGCTTCGCGGTCGCGCTGATCGGCTTCCTGTTCAGCATGTATCTGACCTACCGCGAGGGGTTCACGATCCACGCGTGGTGCCAGTGGTGCCTGTCGAGCGCGTTTCTGATGACGCTGCTGATGATCCTGACCGCGGTTCGCGCGATCCGGGATCAACCACCGCCCGTCACATCCTGACAACAGGAACTTGACCCGCGGATCACGCGCCGTGACGGTCGCGCGTACCCTGCTCGTTGATCTCATCGCAGTTTCCGGAGTCGGCCAGACCGAGCCGTCCGCCGAGCACCCGATGATGCAGGCGTGAGCTGGCGATCGACCCGCGCGGCGGGCCAAACCGCCCAGACCAGTCGGCAGGTGGCTGTGATCGATCTGGGCTCGAACTCATGGCGGCTGGTCGTGTTCAGCTATGCGCCGGGCGGCTGGTGGAAGCTGACCGACGAGCTGTATGAAACGGTCCGGATCGGCGCCGGGCTCGGCGCCTCGGGACGGCTGAGCGACGAGGCGATCGCGCGCGGTCACGAGACGCTGGGCGTCTTCGCGCGTTTCTGCCGTGCCAACCAGCTCGACCCGGATGATGTCCACGTGGTCGCCACAAGCGCGATCCGCGACGCCGCCAACGGCGAGCAGTTCCTCGCCGACGCGCAGGAGGCGACCGGCCTCTCGATCGAGACCCTGTCGGCCGAGGACGAGGCTTACTTCGGCTACGTCGCCGCGATCAACACGACCACGCTCGTCAACGGCGTCGTGCTCGACATCGGCGGCGGCAGCATGCAGCTGACCGAGGTCCACGATCGCGAGGCGGGCGAGAGCGCGTCGTTTCCGCTCGGTGCGGTGCGGATGACCGAGCAGTTTCTCGCCGGGGCCGGTCCGGCCAAGAAAAAGGACCTGACGCGCCTGCGGGCGTTCGTGCGCGAGTCGCTGTCGGGGCTCGACTGGCTGTCCTCGTCGGGCCGCCGGCTGGTCGGAATCGGCGGTGCCGTCCGCAACCTGGCCGCCGCGGCAGAGGCGCATCTCGACCAGCCGATCGACATCGGCGTCCAGGGGTTCGTGATCACGCCAAAGGTGCTGAGCGCGCTGGTCGGCGAGCTTGCGGCGCTGCCGCGCGATGAACGCGGCGAGCTGCCGGGAATCAAGCCCGGGCGCGGCGACATCATCCTCGCCGCGGCGGTCGTGATCGAGACGGTGCTCGAGGTCGGCGGCTTCGATGGGATCGAGGCGACCGAGGCTGGCCTGCGTGAGGGCGTGTTCCTGGCACGGACGCTGCTCGATGGTGCCGAGCCGCGCTTCGAGCACGTGCGCGAGGCCGCGGTCCGCAACCTGGCGATCCAGTACGAGTCAGACATCACGCACGTCGAGCACGTCGCGAAGCTGTCGCTGCAGATGTTCGACTCGCTCGTCCGCGGCGGGCTGATCGAGCCGGCCGACGGCGAGCGCGAGCTGTTGTGGGCCGCTTCGATGCTCCATGACGTCGGCATGACGATCTCCTACGACGACCACCACAAGCACTCCCGCTACCTGATCGAGAGCGCCGAGCTGCCCGGCTTCGATCCCCGTGAGCGGGCGCTGATTGCGCAGATGAGCCGCTACCACCGCAAGGGGATGCCGAAGCTCGGCATGATCGAGCCGCTCACGCGCCCCGGCGACGAGGAGCTGCTCGACCGCTGCGCGGTGATTCTGAGGCTGTCTGAGCACCTCGAGCGCGGCCGCGACCAATCGGTCTCCGAGGCACGCCTGCGCGCCAACGGGCACGGTGTCGACCTGCACCTCGAGGCGGCCGGAGATCTGACGCTCCAGCGGTGGAGCGTCGAGCGCTATGGCGACGGCGAGGCGTTCGAGCGTGTCTTTCACCGCCGGCTGCTGATCGGCTGAGCGCCTCCGTCGGCCGACGCGCGCGTTTATGGGCGCCTTCGCAACCACTATCCCCGGAAACGAGCGCGTTTCCAGGAGCGATACACACAGCTCCGCCGAGGCGTCGTAGAGTGCAAGCATGCTCTGGCTGTTGCGCCACGCCGAGTCAGTCGACGGGCTGCCCGATGATGACCGCCCGCTGACCGAGAAGGGGGTCCGCCAAGCCCAGGACGCGGGTCGTGCACTCGAGCGTCTCGGGGTTCAGATCGACACCTGCCTGTCGAGCCCCAAACTTCGCGCGCTCCAGACCGCCGAGCGCGCATGCGCGCCGATCGGGGTCGATGTGACGGTCGAGCCACGTCTCTCCGGTGAGCCTTTCGACGTCGCCGATCTGGTCGCAGGCCTGGACAATGTGTTGCTCGTGGGCCACGATCCGTCGTTTACGCTGACGCTGCACGACCTCACCGGTGCCCAGGCGCGGATCAGCAAGGGTGGTCTGGCGGCAGTACAGAAGGGGGAGCTGATCGCGCTGCTGCGCCCAAGTGAGCTGGCGGCGATCGCGGACACGGAGCGGGTCGCATGACCGATACGACGTTCGAAGAGTCAGACGTCTTCGAGGCCCCGGACCTCAGGGACAGCTCGCTCTACCTCAACCGTGAGCTGTCATGGATCGATTTCAACGACCGGGTGTTGCAGCTGGCCGAGGACGAGTCGCTGCCGCTGCTCGAGCGGGTGAAGTTCCTGGCGATCTTCGTCGACAACCTCGACGAGTTCTTCATGATCCGGGTCGCCGGGGTCCATGACCAGGTCGACGCGCGGATCGATGCCCGCGGCCCGGATGGGATGGCGCCGCCGCAGGTGCTCGAGCAGATCGCTGAGCGGGTCCGAGCGCTCGATCACCGCCACTCACGGGTCTGGTCTGAGGTGATCCGGCCCGCACTCGCGGCTGACGGGATCCGGATCACTTCGTGCCAGGAGTCCGGCGCCCCGGCGAGCGCCATCGAGAGCCACTTCCGCGAACAGATCTTCCCGGTCCTGACGCCGCTTGCCGTCGGCCCCGGCCGTCCGTTCCCGTACATCTCGAACCTGTCGCTGAGCCTGCTCGTGCGCCTGCATGACCCCGACCTCGACCACGAGGCATTTGCCCGCGTCAAGGTCCCAAAGGAGGTTCTGCCGCGGTTCGTCGAGATCTCGCGAGACACCTTCATCCCGCTCGAGGACATCATCGCGACCAACCTCGACGCCCTGTTCCCGGGGATGAACATCCTCAGCTACGACCTATTCCGCGTTTCGCGCGATGCCGACTTCGAGGTCTCAGACGAGGCCGACGACCTCCTCCAAGCGGTCGAGGACGAGCTCCGCCGGCGCCGCTTCGGCGAGGTCGTGCGGCTCGAGGTCGGCGCCAGCATGGATCCCGAGATGCGCACCCGGCTGATCGAATGGCTCGGCGTCGACGAGGTGCAGGTCTACGACGTCGAGGGCCTGCTCGACATGAGCGACCTGTGGCAGATCGCCGGCATCGACGGTCACTCCGATCTGCGCTGGCCGAGCTGGACGCCGGTCACGCAGACCGGGCTCAGCCCAGCGGTCGGGGACGCCGACGCGCCCGACATCTTCCGTGCGATGCGCTCCGGCGACGTCCTCGTTCACTACCCCTACCAGTCCTTCTCGTCGAGCGTCGAGCGGTTCGTCAAGGAGGCGGTCGACGACCCGAACGTGCTCGCGATCAAGATGACGGTGTACAGGACCTCCGACGACTCAGCGCTTGTCCCGTCGTTGATCGAGGCGGCGGAGATGGGTAAGCAGGCGGTCTGTCTGGTGGAGCTAAAGGCACGCTTCGACGAGCGCCAGAACATCCACTGGTCACGGGCCCTGGAAGAGGTGGGCGCGCACGTCGTGCACGGAATCCCGGGCCTCAAGACGCACGCCAAGACGATCCTGATCGTCCGTCGCGAGCGCTCCGGCGTGCGCCATTACGTGATGATCGGGACGGGCAACTTCCACGCCAAGACCGCGCGCCTGTACGAGGACTTCGCGCTGTTCACCAGCGACCGTGAGATCGGTCAGGAGGTCGCCAACCTGTTCAACACGCTGACTGGCTACGGCCACCCCGAGCCGCAGTCCAAGGTGCTGGTGGCGCCGACCTGGCTGCGCAAGCCTCTGATCGCGGAAATCGAGCGCACCGTCGACGCGCATCGCGCAGGCGAGCCGTGCCGGATCGTGATGAAGATGAACTCGCTCGTCGACCAGGAGATGATCGCGGCGCTGTACACGGCCTCGCAGGCCGGGGTGCCGATCGATCTCAACGTGCGCGGTATTTGCTGCCTGATCCCGGGTATCCCTGGAGTTTCGGAGACGATCAACGTCGTCTCGGTCGTCGGCCGCTTCCTCGAGCATGCTCGGATCTACTCCTTCCACCGTCGCGATCAGCACCTCTACTACATCGGCTCGGCCGACCTGATGCCGCGCAACCTCGACACGCGCGTCGAGCTGCTGGTGCCGATTGAGCAGCTCGACCTTCAGCAGGAGCTCGACGACACGCTGCAGCGCTGTCTGGCCGACGACACCAACGCCTGGACGCTCGACTCAGATGGCACCTGGACCCGGCGCGACGGACGCACCCGCAACGTTCACCGCGAGTTGATGGACCGCACGCTCGCCTGGGCCGCAAGTTTCTCCTCCTAGTTGCGAGTTGTTTTTTCTCGTCTCGGGGCCAGCCAACGTCCGTGGTCGCCTAAGGTCACAGGTCAGTGAATAGCGAGCTGCTGCTGGTGATCGTCGTCGTTGCCGCGTTGGCGTTCGACTTCACCAACGGCTTCCACGACACCGCCAACGTCGTCGCCTCGGCGATCTCGACCCGCTCGCTGGCCCCGCGCACGGCGATCGCGATCGCCTCGGGGATGAATTTCGTCGGCGCCTTCATCTCGCTGAAGGTCGCCGCGACGGTCGCGACCGGGATCATCAACGCCGGTCAGGTGACCGAGACGATCGCGTTCGCGGGTCTGGTCGGCGCGATCACGTGGAACCTGACCACGTGGATGTACGGGCTCCCGTCGAGCTCGTCGCACGCGCTGATCGGCGGCGTGATCGGTGCCATGATCGCCGCCGTCGGCGGGTCAGGCGTCAAGTGGGCCGGGGTCTTCACGAAGGTCGTAATCCCAGGGCTGGTCGCCCCGATCGCAGCGTTTGCCGCCGCCGGGCTGGGGATCATCCTGATCTACTGGGTGCTCCGTCGTCGGCGTCCCGGACCGGTGCGGCGCGGATTCCGCCTCGGGCAGCTGGTCACCACATCGCTGCTGTCGCTGGCGCACGGCACCAACGACGCGCAGAAGACGATGGGCGTGATCACGCTGGCGCTGGTCGCCCACGGCTCGCTCAGCGCCAGTCACGCGAGCGTGCCGACCTGGGTCGTCATCAGCGCGGCGACCGCGATCTCGCTCGGCACGTACGCGGGCGGCTGGCGGATCATCCACACGGTCGGCACGCGGATCATCAAGATGGACTCCGCCCAGGGCTTCTCCGCCCAGGGAGCCGGCGCGATGGTGATCCTCGTCTCCTCGCACTTCGGCTATCCGCTGTCGTCGACCCATGTGATCTCTGGCGGCGTGATGGGGTCCGGCGCCGCCAAGCGCGTGTCGGCCGTCCGCTGGGGCGTGGCCGGGAGCATCGCGACGGCGTGGGTGATCACGCTCCCGGCCGCCGGCGTTTTCGGCGCCGTGGCGTACGCGATCGCAAGCGCGTTCGGCAGCGGCGTGCTGGGGCCGTTGCTGATGACGGTCGTCGCGCTCGGCGCGCTGACGACGATGCTGACGGCGCGGCGCCGGCGGCTCGCCGAGGCCGAGGCCGTCTGAAAGCGCGCGCGGCCCCCGCCCACCATTGGCGGAGGCCGCGGCCTCACGGCCCCTCCGGACGGACGGCGGGCCGTGAGCGGCCTCGGCCCCGCCCACTTCGCGAGGACCGAGAACGTCTTACGTCTTGGTTAGCCGCCGTTGGGCGACGAGGCCGGCCGGACGCCGAGCTTGACCTTGATGTTCAGCGTCTTGCCGGATCGCTGGACGGTCAGCGTCACGGTCTGGCCGGGCTGGTAGTTGCTGATCGCCGCGATGAACTGGTCAGTCGAGGTGACGGTCTTGCCGTCGATCGCGGTCACCAGGTCGTGGGTCTTGAGACCCGCGGCCGCGCCCGGCGTTCCGGACTGGACCTGGTCGATCTCGGCGCCATTCGCGGACACGGGCGAGAGATCGACCCCGACGTAGGAGTGCTGGACCTTGTGCCCGGCGATGATCTCGTTGGCGACCTGCGCGACCGTGTTGGACGGAATCGCGAACCCGACGCCTGTGCTCGTGCCCTCGCCGCCCGCGGTCGAGTTGACCTCGATCTGGTCGTTGAGACCCAGCACCTGCACGCTGGCGTCGAGCAGCGGACCGCCCGAGTTACCGGGGTTGATCGCCGCGTCGGTCTGGATCGCGTACGGGATCGTGTAGTTGTTGGGCGCAGTGATACTGCGGCCCGTCTGGCTGACGATCCCCTGTGTGGCCGTCTCCGGGAGGCTGAACG
>JBKQJQ010000099.1:0-3631 GCA_052147875.1 Solirubrobacteraceae bacterium
CCCGCGACTGGCCGGTGCATTGACACGGCTCCGGTTCCGACTGATGTTCCAGGGCTCGAGCCTGCTGGTCGACGTCAACCACCAGCACGCCACCTACTCGCTGCTGCGCGGTGAGCCACTCGCGCTCAGCCACCACGGCGAAGCGTTGACGGTCTCAGCCAACAGTCCGGTTACGCTCGCGATCCCAGCGGTCAAGGCGCGCGCGGAGCCGCCGCAGCCGAGGGGACGCGAGCCACTGCGGCGCCGACCGCCGCGCTGATCGGTCTCAGATCCGGTCGGGCGTGTCCAGCTGGCGCCAGACGATCGGCGTCGGAGGCTCGGTCACGCCGACGTCCGCCATCAATGGCCCGATCTCATCCATCGTGCCCTCGAAGAAGCCCATGAACGACTCGGCATCGGGCCATTCGTCGACGACAAGCAGCTCGCCGCCCGCCGCGTTTGCGTAGAAGGCGTGCGCAGTGCAGCCGGCCTCCCTGGCTTGGTTAGAGATCCGAGTCAGCCGCTCAGGGTCGTTTCCAACGAGTTCCTCGAAGCGATCGGGATCGCCCTTCATCCGAAGCGAAATCATCACTGACATCTGGCTACTCCCCCGGTTGCGTCCGTTAGTGACGCCATTCGATCAGCTGGGCCCGGCGCGGTCAAGTTGCGAGCAGGTGCACGATCGCGACGATCCCAACGACCACCACCACGGCTCGCAGCACCGTCGGCGGCAGCTTGCGCCCTACCCGCGCGCCGATCACACCGCCCAGCAGCGAGCCGCCGGCGATCAGCCCGGCCGCGCCCCACGCGACGTGCGCCGCGAACACGAACACGATCCCCGACACGAGGTTCACCAGCCCGGTGAGGACGACCTTGACCGCGTTCAGGCGCTGCAGGTCGTCGTCGATCGACAGGCTGAGGATCGCCAGCACCATGATCCCCTGCGCGGCGCCGAAATAACCGCCGTAGATCCCGCCCGCGAACACGCCCGCGGTCGCGAGCGGTCCGGCGTGGGTCCGGGAGCGCGGACGGCGATCCGCGAGCGCCGCCGAAATCCGCGGCTGGAGGACGATCAGCGCGAGCGCGATCGCGATGAACACGGGCACGATCGCCTCGAACGCGGACGCCGGCAGGCTGAGCAGCAGCACGGCGCCGATCAGGCCGCCGGTGACCGATGCGCAAGCCAGGTATCCGAGCCGCCGGCGCTGGCCGGCGAGCTCACGCCGGTAGCCGAACGCGCCCGACGCCGAGCCGGGCACGAGCCCGACCGAGTTGGAGACGTTGGCGACCACCGGCGGGTACCCAAACGCAAGCAGCACCGGAAACGTGATCAGCGTGCCGCTGCCGACGACCGTGTTGATCGTCCCGGCCGCCATCCCGGCGGCGAAGATCGCGATCGCTTCCGGGACGCTCATGCCGGATCAGGCTGCACGGGCGCCGAATCGTAGCCCGCGCCCACGGTAGGGGCGCCACGGATATCGTCGGTCGCGTGCACACGCAGCCGCCGACCACCGCCGATCTGACCGGACGCTTCGTCGGGCGACTGGCGGTCGTCGAGCCGCTCGCCCCAGAACACGAGCACGGCCTGATCGAGGCGGCGAGCGAGCCGGAGCTGTTCGCTTGGATGCCGGTCGACATGGCGTCCTCGCGTGACGCGGTGCGCGACTGGCTCGCGAGCACGCTGGCCGCCGCCCAGAGCGGACGCGAGGTGCCGTACGCGATCATCGACGCCGCCAGCGGAGCCGTAGTCGGCTCGACACGTTTTCTCGAGCTGCGCTTCGAGCACCTGCGGGCGGAGATCGGTTGGACCTGGCTCGCGCGGCCCGCGTGGTCGACGGGGATCAATGTCGAGACGAAGCTGATGCTGCTCGGGCAGGCGTTCGAGGTTGCCGGTCTGCGGCGGGTCGAGTTCAAGACCGACGCCCGCAACGAGCGTTCGCGCGGAGCGTTGCTCGCGCTCGGGACAACGTTCGAGGGGATACTGCGCAAGCACATGGTCGTCCGCGACGGCGGCGAGCGCGACTCGGCCTACTACTCGGTGATCGACGACGACTGGCCGCGGCTGAGCGAGCAGCTGCGGCATCGCGTCGACGAGCACCTCTCCCGGCGCAGCGGTTAGCCGGCGCGGCGGCGCGCCAGGCACAGGCGCGTGAGCATCGGCATGCTCAGCGTGCCGCCGTGCGCTTCGATCGCATCGTGGACGCCGGCCAGAAGCGCGTCCCGATCCGGCACGTCGAGCAGCCGGATCTCGGATAACGTCGCCAGCAGACGTATGTAGTCGTCGGCCGAATACGCCTTGTTGAACTCGTAGGTCCGGAGCTCGGGATGCTCGAAACCCGCCGCGGCGCCGATCTCGGCGGTCCAGTCGTCGTCGCCGTCGGGATTGAGGTTGGCCGGGTGCAGCGGCCCGTCCGGGACCAGCTCCGGCACGATCTCGGCGTAGACGCGGGCGAGCTCAGCGCGCAACGGCGAGTCGCCCCACGCCGGACGGTTCCAGAATGCTGCCAGCAGACCGCCTGACGAAAGCGCCGCCGCGGCCCGCTCGTAGCGCGCCGCCGGGTCGATCCAGTGCCAGGCCTGGGCGCTGTAGAGGAGCGGGTAACGCTCGTCGAAAGGATCCCAGCGCTCGAAGTCAGACTCAACGACGCGCACGCCGGGGTACGCCGCGCAGTTGCGCCGCAGGACATCGGCCATGCCCGCGCTCGGCTCGATCGCCAGCACACGCGCCCCGCGGTCCGCGACCATCGTCGTCGCCTTGCCGGTCCCGGCGCCGACCTCGAGCACGCGCGTGCCGGCCGGCAGGTCGGCCAGCAGGTCGTCGATCAGCGCCGCCGGGTAGGCCGGCCTGCTCTCGTCGTACAGCTCGGCCACTTCGCCGAACAGCAATCGTCGCGGGGTCGCCACCGCTGCTAGTCAATCATCAGGTGCCCCGCTCTGACCGCGGCGCCGCTAGCCTGACTACGGCAATGGTGCTTGGAACGCGATCAGGGGCGCGGCTCGCGTGCGCACTGGCGACCGTAGCGACGCTTGTCGCCGCCGGAACCGCCAACGCCGCGATGACGCGGATCGGGCGCCCGCCCGGCGTCCTCGCCCGCGCGACGGTGATCGGCCAGCTGCCGGCGGGGAAGCTCGTCCATGTGACGGTGGCACTCAAGCCGCGCAATCCCGCCGCGCTCAGCGCCTACGCGCAGGCGGTCGCGAATCCGAGCTCAATCAGCTACCACCAGTACCTGAAGCCGGCGCAGTTCGCACGTCGTTTCGGCGCCGGCCCGGCCGAGGTCCGGGCGGTGCGCCGCGGCCTGCGAGCGCGGGGGCTGCGGCCCGGCCCGGTCAGCGCCGACGGGCTGTCGATGTCCGTGACCGCGACCGCGGGGCAGCTCGATCGCGGTTTCTCACTCTCGTTGCGTAGGGTCGCGCTTCGCGACGGCCGCAAAGCGGTCGCCGCCAGCGCTGCGCCGGCGCTGAGCGCCAATGCTGCCTCGGGCGTGCAGGCTGTCATCGGGCTGAGCTCGATCGCCTCGCCTCAGCCGCTGCTCGTCCGCCCGCGGCTCGAGTCGCGGCGACGCGCGCCGCAAGCGCAGCGCCACGTCGCGACCGGCGGGCCTCAGCCCTGCTCGCAGGCACAATCAGCCGCGAGTTCCGCGGGCGCACA
>JBKQJQ010000100.1:0-7464 GCA_052147875.1 Solirubrobacteraceae bacterium
CCGAGGAGTGCGCCGAGCAGATCAAGCGCGACATCCTCCCGGCGGGCATCAACCACGTGATCCTGGCGCTCGCCGACGCCCACCTGGTCGAGTTCTTCTCCGGCCAGTCGATCGAGGGGGTGCCGTCGATCCCCGACCAGCTGCGGCTCGCCGCGGAGCGGATCTTCCCGGCGGTCGTATGAGCTACCTCGACTCACTGTTTGGTCTGGACGGCCAGACCGCGGTGGTGACCGGTGCGACCAGCGGGCTCGGAGCGGCGAGCGCCCTGGCGCTCGCCCAGGCCGGCGCCAGGGTGATCGTGAGCGGCCGCGACCGCGAGCGCGGAGAGGGGGTCGTCGCGCAGATCGCCGACACGCGGGCGGACGCTGCCGCCGGGCTTGAGCTCGCCGACGTCTCGGACGCCTCGGAGGCGGTGGCGCTCGCTGATCGGGTGCTTGAGCGCCACGGAACGGTCGACATCCTGGTCAATGCGGCAGGCGTGTTCGCCCGCGGCAGTGCGGTCGATCTGACGGTGTCGGAGTGGGAACGGCTGTGGCGCACGAACGTGTCGAGCACGTATCTGCTCTGCCAGGGGTTCGGCAAGCCAATGATCGACCGCGGCCGCGGGAAGATCGTCAACTTCTCCTCGACCGACGGATTTCTGGGCGTCCCCGAGCAGCTCGCCTACAACGTCAGCAAGGGGGCGATCGTCCAGCTGACGCGAACGCTGGGCTCCGAGTGGATCCGCCACGGAGTCAACGTCAACGCGGTCGCTCCGTGTGACTTCGCGACGCCGATGATCGAGCCGTTCCTCGACACCCAGGAGTACCGCGATTGGATCCTCGATGCGATCCCCGCCGGGCGCGTCGGCCAGCCCGACGAGATCGTCGGCGCGGTGCTGTTTCTGGCCTCGCGGGCGTCGGACATGGTCGCCGGCCACAACCTGCTGGTCGACGGCGGCCGGACGGTCATCTAAGCGCGACCGCGCGGGTACACTCGGTCACGCCATGGCGTCAGAGCAGGCTGAGCTCCCGCGATCGGTCCGCAAGGGACCTCTGATCACGGTCAAATGTGAGTGCGGCCAGTGCCGCGAGCTGCGCTATGGCGAGCAGTGGAAGTGCGAGGGCTGCGGACGCCGGTTCGACACCCGCAAGATCCCGATGGAGGAGTACGCGGCGATCCGCCGCACGCAGATCCGCTACCGATTGGTCCCGCTGCTGGCTGCAATCCTGCTTCTGATCGCGGTGATCCTGTTCTGGATCGCGGGCAGGGCGTTCAGCGCGGTGGTCGCGGTCGCGTTCCTGCTCGCCTCCTGGGCCGTTTTTGGGCGCCCCTTCTTTCGCACCCGCTACCGGCGAGCGTTGAGCAAGAACACCCCGACCTGGACGATCAAGAGCGACTAGTCAACGGGCCGTTTACCTGGTCTGATCATCACCTCGGCCGCTCGGTGTGGGAAAGCTCAGATCGGCGAACAGCACGGCGGGATCGGCCCCGAGCCATACCGTGCCGTTTGCCGCCGACGCCTCGAAATCGACGCCCGCCCCGGCGCGTTCGCCGGCCACCGAACGCGCTCCGGCCGTCAGTGCACGATCAATACGTCACAGTGGACGCTGTGCGCCACCGAGTCGCTGACGCTCTGTCCGAACAGCCGCCCGATCGCGCTCGGCTCGTGCGTACCGACAACGATCAGATCAGCATCGCGCTCCTTGGCCAGCTCGGCGATCGTCTCCGCCGGATGCCCGAATCCCGGAACGTACTCCGCCTTGATGCCCTCGCCTTCGAGATACGCCTTGGCATGGTCGAGCTCCTCGGCGTGATCGGCCAGCGTGTCAGTCGGGTCAACAGGCCCCGCCGACCGTCCGATGCTCGTCATCACGGGTGCAACGCTGATGACGGCCAGCGCCGAGTCAAACGCCTTGGTCAATTGGGCCGCACGCTCGAGTGCGCGCTTGGCGGCGTCTGATTCGTCGTAGCCCAGAACTATCTTCTTCATCTCTCTCCTTTGGACAGGACGCCCTCACGCCGGACGGTCGCAATCGGCATCCCCGTCGTGGCGCTCGGGCGCCGGGCCATATCCCAGTCCTCGTCGTGGGCTCTAGCTCACCACCGGAGCGGGCGCGGCCGCGTCCTTGGGCGTCCAGCCCACCTGCATAAGGGCGTCGCGATCGGCCCCCTCGGGCATCGTCGGCGTGTCCTCTTTCCAGTGGATGCTCTCCTTGTCCTGGACGATTCGACGGTAGAAGAACAGCAGGATCGACGCGACCAGGATCCCGACGCCGATGGCGAAGTCGGTCCAGGTCCCGTAGCCGTTCAGCTTCGGAGCACCGGCGCCGACGACCAGGATCGCGATGTAGTAGATCGTCAGAACACCTGCCAGGGCCACCCAGGGCGCGCTGACCTTGACCGGTCGCGGCCAGTTCGGCCGGTCGCGCCGCAGCAGGAGGAAGGCGCTCATCGCGAGCACATGGCACAGCACGTAGCCGATGTTGCTCATGTAGAGGATCGCCAGGTTGCTGGAGATGAACAGGATCAGGCACGTGTTGACGACCAGGTCGACGGTCATCGCGTTGCCGGGGACGTGGAAGCGATTGAGCTTGCCGAGCCACTTGATCGTCAGCCCCGCCTTCGAGATTCCGTACAGCGCGCGGCCTGCATCGGCCGTCGAGCTTCCCATCGACAGCAGGAACGAGAGGATCAGGAAGACGAGCAGGACATCCGTGACGCCGTGGCCCACGAGCGTGTCCAGCGCGGTCACGTATGTCGAGTTGCCAAGGATCGCCGCCGTCGAGGGTATCCCGCTGTAGCCGCCCAGGCCGAGCGGCAGGAGGATGAAGACCAAGAGCGAGAAGGTCGCAGTACTGCGCAGCGCGATCGTGCTGTCCCGGCGGGTTTTGTACTCGGGCGTGAACGTCGCGCACACCTCGACCCCGCCGGCCGACCACGTCATGATGAACAGCCAGACGAGGGCGATCTTCACGCCGCCCCACTGATTGCTCGCGAGCGCCCAGTGCACATTGGAGGAGTGCCAGTGACCGAAGAACGGCCCGATCATGAGCACCGCCAGCGGGATCATCATCAGCACGCCCGTTACGTACGTAAACCACTTGAACGGCCGCACCCCGAAGACGTTGAACAGCCACACGAGCACGATGCACCCGATCCCGATGAAGTTGAACAGGTTCAGGTGGACGACGCCGTCGTACACGTCCCAGTTCGTGCTGGCGAACCACTGCGCCTGAACCAGCGAGCCGATGAGGTTGCCGAAGATCGCGAGCACGACCGACCAGCCGATCCAGTAGCCGAAGGTCGCGACCGGGCCGACCAGCGTCGTGTACTTGCGCCAACCCTCGTTGGCGTACAGCGAGATCCCGCCCGACCTGCCCGGGAACATCATCGCCGGCTCTGAGTAGATCCAGACCGACAGCAACGCAATCACAGCCGCGATTCCCCACAGCACCACCGCGCCGGTCACGCCCAGGGACCCGTACGCGGCGAGCAGCGAGCCGAGCAGGAAGCCCGGCTGGCACAGCCCGATCGTGAACCCATCCCACCAGCGCAGGGACTTAAGGAGCTGTCGCTCCTCGACGACTGCTTCGGCCATAGCCAATCCTCTCCTGTTTCAGTCGGCTCCCCGGTCCAACCGCACGCGTAGGGTTCGCGCAGGGGGCGTGTGTCGATCGTTATACCAACTTGTACAAGGGGGGTCAATTTTGTGCATTCCCGCAAGTAGCGGGCTTCTCCGGGCGTAGAATCAGGCGCTGGCGATGGTCGACATCGTTGATCGCCCTCGCAGCACTTCCCCGGCCCGCGGGGGCGAGAAGAGCCGTGCGCGCCCGGTGATCTTGGGCACGCTCTCGGTCCGCATCGATCCCGCCGCCGA
The DNA here is from genome assembly GCA_052147875.1 of Solirubrobacteraceae bacterium. Lineage (GTDB taxonomy): Bacteria > Actinomycetota > Thermoleophilia > Solirubrobacterales > Solirubrobacteraceae > Palsa-465. Next base: position 3,860 of record JBKQJQ010000100.1, read on the forward strand.
GCGGTTCGCGCTCGAGAGCGCGGCCGAGGCGGGGGTGCCGCTGATCATCGCGAACATGATCCCGATGCAGAACTATCCGATGACCATGATTCTCGCGCCCGAGTACGCGACCCTCCCGCATGAGGAGGACCTCGACGCCGTTCGCGAGACGGCGGCACGCGCCGCCGCGCTGGGGATCCCGACCGAGCTATTGCGGATCTCGAGCAGGCATCCGATGCGCGACCTGCTCGACCTGGTCACCGAGCGAGACGCGGGGCTTCTGGTGCTCGGTCCGGACCTTTCGCGGACCTCGAGGCTGCGGTTTCGCCTCGCTGCGCGGATGGTGCGCAAGCACGCCTCGTGCCTGGTCTGGATCGCACCCGACGGCTGATCCTCGCCGTGCAAGACGGTTCGCGAGATGCGTCGGAGCAAGCGCGGCGCCGAAGCGCGATGATGCCGATCAACACCGTGGCGCTGAAGCGCGATCATGGCAGCTAACACCGGCGCAGCCCCGGTGGACACCGCTTCGCAAAAGTTGTAGAAAACGCAGGCTGGACGAATTTGTCCGAATTCGACTGAGGAGAGACCCGTGGCGCGTGACCCCAAGTACGACATCCTCTTTGAGCCGATCCAGCTCGGACCGAAGACGCTCAAGAACCGCTTCTACCAGGTCCCTCACTGCATCGGCGCGGGATCCGAGAAGCCCGGGATGCAGGCTTACCACCGCGGCATGAAGGCCGAGGGCGGTTGGGGTGCGTGCTGCACCGAGTACTGCTCGATCCACCCCGAGTCTGACGACACCTCGCGTGTATCTGCCCGGATCTGGGACGAGGGGGACGTGCGCAACCTGGCGGCGATGTGCGACCGCCTGCACCAGTTCGGCGCGCTGGCGGGGATCGAGCTGTGGTACGGCGGTCCTCACGCGCCGTGTATGGAGACGCGCGCGACCCCGCGCGGCCCGTCCCAGATCGCTTCTGACTTCGAGCTCAACATCTTCCCGCGCTACATGGACCAGGACGACATCGACACCGTCCAGCAGATGTACGTCGATGCTGCGATCCGCGCCCGCGAGGCCGGCTTCGACATCATCTATGTCTACGGCGCGCACGCCTATCTTCCGTTCCAGTTCCTGTCGCCGTTCTACAACCGGCGCACCGACAAGTACGGCGGCTCGTTCGAGAACCGCGCCCGCTTCTGGCGCGAGTCGCTCGAGAAGGTCCGCGAGGCCGTCGGCGATGACTGCGCGATCGCGTCGCGCTTCGCGGTCGACCATCTGCTTGGACCGATCTCGATTCAGGTCGGCGAGGATGGAGCGCGGTTCGTGGAGTACTGCGACGACCTCGTCGACCTGTGGGACTTCACGGTCGGCGACATCGCCGAATGGGGCCAGAACGCCGGACCGTCGCGCTTCTTTGAGGAGAACCACGAGAAGCCGTTCACGGGCCAGATCAAGGCCGGCAACCACACCAACAAGCCCGTCGTCGGCGTCGGCCGGGTCACGAATCCCGACACGATGATCGCGATCATCAACTCCGGGCAGTTCGACATCATCGGCGCCGCGCGACCCTCGATCTCGGATCCGTTCCTGCCCAAGAAGATCGAGGAAGGCCGGTTCGAGGACATCCGCGAGTGCATCGGCTGCAACCAGTGCATCTCGCGCTGGGAGATCGGCGGCCCGCCGATGGTCTGCACCCAGAACGCGACCGCTGGCGAGGAGTACCGCCGCGGCTGGCATCCCGAGAAGTTCCATCCGGCCGCCAACCGCGACAGGGGCGTCCTGGTCGTCGGTGCCGGGCCGGCCGGCATGGAGTGCGCGATGATTCTCGGCAAGCGCGAGATGTCGGCGGTCCACCTCGTCGACGGCGCGAAGGAGATCGGGGGCTGCGTGAACTGGATCTCCAAGCTCGGCCACTCCGACGGCAAGGAGAACCTGTTCCGCGGGAGCGCGCGCGGGCTGGGCGAGTGGAGCCGGATCGTCAACTACCGCCAGATCCAGCTCGACAAGCTCTCGAACGTCGAGATCCACCCCAATTCCACGCTCAGCGCCGAGGACGTGCTCAACTACGGCGCCGAGATCGTGATCATCGCGACCGGCTGTCACTTCGCGACCGATGGTCTCAACGCCGCGACCCACGAGCCGATCGAAGGTGCCGACGCGTCGCTTGACTGGCAGATGACGCCCGACGAGGTCGTCGCCGGCAACAAGCAGATCGGCAAGCGGGTGCTCGTGCTCGAGAACGAGGCGTACTTCATGGGCGCATCAGTCGCGCAGAAGCTGGCCGGCGAGGGTCACGAGGTCAGCCTGGTCACCCAGGCGGCCGAGATCGCGCACTACATGGACTACACGCTAGAGGCGCCGATGCTCCATCGCGACCTCGAGCGCCTCGGCGTCGAGATCCACACCTACACGATGCTCGAGAAGATCGAGCCCGGTGTCTGCCACGGGTATGACGTCTGGAACCCGGCGCACAAGGAGCACTTCGAGGCCGATACGGTTGTGCTTTGCACGGCGCGGATCTCCGATGACCAGTTGTACCGCGAGCTCAAGGCCGACAAGGCGCGGCTCGAGGCGGAGGGTATCGAGGGCCTGTACCTGATAGGTGACGCGGCCGCGCCGCGGATGATCGTCGACTCGATCTTCGACGGCCACCGTCTCGCGCGCGAGATCGACTCGCCGCATCCGGAGATGCCGCTCCCGTTCATCCGCGAGCGGCGCCTGTGGGGCGAGACCACCAACGAGGACTACCGGGCCCAGCTGCTCAACACCGTAGATGTCGGCTAGGGCCGCGTTCGCGGGGACGGCGTGAAGATCGTCGTCCCCATCAAGCAGGTGGCTGCGCTCGACGACGAGTTCGAGTTGCTCGATGACGGCTCGGGCGTGGATCCCGAGTTCCTCGAGTTCGACCTCAACGAGTGGGACGCGTTCTCGCTCGAGGCGGCGCTGCAGCTGCGTGAGGGCAGCGGCGATGGGGAAGTGGTCGTGGTCACGGTCGGCGACGAGGAGGCCGAGGAGGCGCTGCTCGGCTGTCTGGCCCGAGGCGCCGACCGCGCGTTGCGAATCTGGGACGACTCACTGGAGGGGGCCGACCCTCTGGCGGTCGCCCGGGTGCTGGCGGGCGCAGTGGCACGCGAAGCACCGGATCTCGTGATGTGCGGGGTCCAGTCGTCCGACGCGGTCAACGGTGCCACCGGAGTGGCGGTCGCGGGCTACCTGGAGATGCCTCATGTCGCGGTCGTAAAGCAGCTCGATTACGACGCCGCCGATTCGACCGTGACGGTCAAACGCGAGCTCGAGGGGGGACTGGCGGAGGTCCTGCGTGTCCACTTGCCGGCGCTGTTGACGATTCAGACCGGGATCAACGAGCCGCGTTACGCGAACCTGCGGGCGATCAAGCAGGCGCGCGAGAAGCCGCTGGAGGTGAGCACGCCACAGCAGCTTGGCGTGGAGCCGGCGGCGGTGGCCGCCGCTGCCGGGTCGCGGCGGCGCGAGCTCAAGCACCCGGAGCGCGGAGAGGGCGCCGAAATGATCGACGGCTCGCCGTCGGAGGTCGCCGCCCGGATCGTCGAGATCGTGCGCGACAGGATGAGCGGATGAGCGCCCAGGACCTGCTGGTGGTCGCCGAGAC
>JBKQJQ010000101.1:0-7953 GCA_052147875.1 Solirubrobacteraceae bacterium
GCTTTCCACACCACCGTGCCGTCGAGCGCACTTTGGTTCTCCTGCTCAAACGTGATGGATCGATCAATGCGGGAGTAATCGCCTTCGTCGCCCTGGCCGAGGTACAGGATGTGCTGATAGGCGCGACGTACTGCCGTGTCGAGATTGCGCCGTGCCTCGGCCTTCTGGTCACGAGCCTGTTCGGCGAGTTCTTCGTCGCCGCGGACTGCGTCCATCGCGGCGACGCGCTCCCATGCTAGATAGCTGCCCGCGGCTCCGCGGGCCTGGCTGCGACGCTGGGTGTTGCCGATGGCGAACACCGCCGACGACGCCCACTGCACTGGCAGTCTGTCGGCGCCAATCCCCATGGCAGCGCGAACCGCGTTCCTCGTCTCCTTGTCGATCCCGTTGAGGAGGCTGAACTGCCGCGGGTCGAGCACGACCAGCCGGGTACTGCGGGCATCGTCGATGCCCCGGTCGCAAGCACGTCGAGCGGGGCTCGCGCGAGGTCTGCGACGACGAACAGCTTGCTCTTGAAGGGCCCGGTAGCGGACAGCCGCTCCGCGGTTCGTGCCAGCTCCTCGTCCCGATCGGTGTCACTGACACTGGTACGAGCTGCCCGGACGAGCATGTTGAGGGTCTGACGGGTCGACATGAACAGGCGGGGCGCCTGACCGCCCTTTCCGGCAAGATGTTCGACGCTCGCTAGTCCGCCCCCATCGACGTCGAGGAGCTCGCCAATGACAGTGTCGGCCTCTGCGAGCGGAAACAGCACGTCCGGTACGAACATCGCCGCCTTGAGTTCGGGCTCGGTTGCTCCCTGGCGGCCACCAGCGCGCGCACCGATGACCGAGCACAGGAACAGGCAGGTCGCAGCCCGTTCCGCCGCGCTCGGGTTCACCTCGCTTACCTGTGTGTTGGTACGCTGCCGGTCGAGGAGGCGAGCAGCCCCGGAATGGTCGTCCGCCGCGACGATGTCTGCGCTAGCAATCTGCCGGTAATTGGCCTGCGTCCGCGTGTCGACGATGAGCCCCGATCCGATGACGGCCTCCCGCACTACGGGGTCTGACAGGGGGAGGTCCCCGGGCCCGACGAGGAGCGGTGTCCACTTACCGGCCCTGCCACGCTTGTGTAGCGAGTGGGCGGTGGCGGCGAAGATCCTTATGGTTGACCGGACACGCTGGAACCCTGCGAGTTTGGCCCACTCCTGCTCGGCGAGCGCCATGAGCTGGGGGTGGAAGGGGTAGCAACGAGCGACCTCATCCGCGAACTCTGGGGTTGCCGTCGCGGGGACGGCGTTGAACACTTTGTCGCGCCAGGGTCCCGTCATCTGCGTTGTGAACGTGCGCGCGGTCGCAGCCAAGACCTCAGCAGGCGCGGTTCTCTCGAAAAGCCGGCGTTGCAGGATTGCGGCAAAGTCCGTGTTGTCGTTGATAGTGGCAGTCTCACCGTTGCGGATCAGCAAGGCGTCGAGCTCGTTGCGGCGCTGCTGGCCCGCGCCGTCGAGGTCCATGTTGTCCTTCTCCGACGCGATCATCACGACGACGGCAGCAACGTTTTTGACATCGTTGACGCTGTCGAGCAACGCCCGGAGAAATGCCATGTCGCGCACAGCAAGGTCAGCGTTCTCTGTGTCGGAGAGTTGCCGGATGTAGTCCATGATCTCGTCGACCAGGATGAGCACGGGGCGCCCGATGGCAGTGAGCGCCTCAACGATCTTGCTCTTGTCGCCGTTGAAGTCCTTGTACCGCAGGTAAAGTGCGTTGTCACCGCCGAACAACCGCCACAAGAACCGCTCGTACAACGTCCGTGCTGGTCCGTCGTATGCGGCAACACCTTTCCCGGCGGTCATGTTGTCGCACGCCAGGACCACGACCTGAGGATTGCCGAGGTCCGCTGCGGGCGGGCCATCGAGGATCGCTGTCGCCTTGGCAAATGCCTCGCGGCCCGTATCGGTCGTCGCCAGCACGGCCGGGTGTGCGGCAAGGTGCCACAGTCCGATGAGGCCGTGCGACTTCCCGCCGCCCATCGCCTGGTCCAATCTCCACAGTGCCCGCGCCCGGGAGTAATTCACGCCACCGCCGAGCCGGACCGCAACCTTGGCCATGAGGTCGGTGAACAGCGGGCTGGGGTGTGTGATCTCGCCGTAGTAGGTCGCGTCCGCATACGCGGGACGGTCCGCGACGGTCCCGTGGACTGCCTGGAACAGCGACATCTGCACGTCGTCGATGGAGCCTGACGAATGCGCGATCTCGTCGCGGAGCTTGAGTACCTCCCACCAGGGGGTCACCGACGTGTTCACAAGGACTTCTCCCCTATAACGTGGTGTGCTTGGTCTGTACAGATTCACGCTGCGTCTCGCTCAGCCCGCTCGCCCAATCCGTGTCGAAGAGGCTGCCCTGCTGGTCCTTGGCGTGCTGTAGGTGGGCGGCTTCCCGTCGAGCCGACATGACGCCGCGCGTGACCGCCCCAATGCCGCTCCGCCCGCGCACGAGCGACGTCCATGCCACCGCATCCGGGTCGGCCTCGGGCAGCAACGACGACAGATATCCTATGGCGGCCCAGAGGTAGTTGTCGGCTGTGTCCCGTCCCGTCGCCACCAAGACCTCGGCGACGGCGTCGAGACCCTCTGGCCAGGCCTTAGCCATGGCCATGGCGACATCGATCGTCGCCGAGGTCTCGCTGGGTGTGCCTTTCCAGTCCTTGGCATAGCCGAGCCGGACACCCTTGGCCGCCTCTTCGAGGACGCCCTTGAGTTCGTCACTCGACAGGTCCGCCGCCAGCGCCTGCCAGCGCGCCTCGGATTTCGCCGCTACGGACCGGCGGTACAGCCGGGCCCACGACAGGGCGAAGCGCGTCCGTAGGTCAAAGGTTTCCAAGGGGAGATGCTCGATGACGACCGCGGCGGCTTCCTCGACGGCACGACGGGCGACGACGAGGTAGTGGGCGGGGTCGACGGGATCGCCGAGATGATTCAGGACCTGTTCGTACCGCCCCACCGCCTCCATCGCCGGTCCGGCCGATGCCATCAGTTGGTCGGTCGGCGCAAGGCCAGCGGCGTCCCACATCGGGACGCGAGCCTTGACCTCCCTGCGGACCTCCGCCTCGACAAGGTTGGCACGGCCCACCGGGCGGCCATGCGGGGCAGGGCGGCAGGACATCGTGAGTGTCGTGACGATGTTCGCTGACCCTGCACTGCCACCGGCTTCAGTCTTGGCGGGCCACGATCCTGTGAGCACCAGGCCCGCACTCGTGATTGCCTCGAGGAGTCGGTGCCAGACCTCGGGGTCGCCGTGCCCGAAGACGATGGTGACGACTCCGTCGGGACGGACAACCCGGCGCGCTTCGGTGAACGTCTGGGCGATGGACGTGTCGTAGTGGCTCCGGGTGCGGTGGTCCGTCGCTGTCTTCCACGCCCGGAACCGTTTGACGATGACTTCTTCAACCTTCTCTTGAACGCCCAGCTCGTGGGACGTAAACGCGAACCATGGAGCTATCGAGTAGAGAGCGCGCTTGAGCCACACGTAGAAGAGATCCGAAGCGTCCGAATAGTCGATCATGTTGTCGTACGGGGGATCGGTAACAACTGCCGACACCGACCCGTCAGGAAACGGAAGCGAGAGCGCTGAACCTCGTTGAAGGTCCGCCGGGCACCCTGTGGCCCGCGATGCTTGATTTCGTAGGACGGTGACTGTGTCATCGGAAAGTGAAGGCCAAGTGCCTGGCCCGTCTCCGAGTCCCGTCTCGAAATAGTCATAGGAGAAGCCGAGGCTTGCTTCGTTAGTGAAAATGTGATTGATGTACACGGGATTCGTATTGAGCCGGTTTGCGCGAGCCTCTTTCCGCGCTAGCAGTGTAGCTCCGCGAGTTCCGTACTTGAGCTTTCGCACAAGGACCGAGGACGCGTAGCCGGTGAGGGCTGCCGCGTACCGCTCACTAAGTCCATGCTGGGCTGTGAGTTCAGTCCCAAGGTCTGCGATCACACGCGCGAGCCTTACGAATCCTAGGGTCTGCCGAGGGTTGCACAGATCGCCATAAGTCTCAGCGCCGTAGACGGAGGCGCGGATTGTATCGCTGTTCCCCACGGGGATTCCCTCGTTTGGTACAGCGGGAAACTCTCCGAAAGGCTGTTCTTCTGCGAGCAGAGCCGGGGCTAGCTCGATGGCAGCTCGCTCTCCAGCAGTCGGTTCGCGGAACTTCTTGCCCACCCGATCGTCCAGGTCAGCGGCGGCAAGCAGGAAGTCCAACCCTAGGCCCTCTTGGGCTAGCCGTTGGTGAACCGGTTTTGGATGGGCGTGGTCGCAGAACGGACATACCGCGGTCTTACCTTTCACCGACTTTCCATCACGCGTGCGGGAGACAAGGGTCGGCCGTCCGACTGGCGTACCGTCATGGACGACAACCCGGAACTCGCCACTTCGCCGATCCACCTCTATGCGGTAGCTCTGTCCGGGGTCGCCCGTCACCGGGTGGCGAAGGACGAGCGAACCGGTCAATGGGAAGCGGTGACCGCACTCCTGACACGGAAGGGTGATTGCCCACAGGTAGCCCCACGGTTGCTTGCCTTGGACCATTGGGTAGACCTCGGCCATGCACTCGGCGTACCGCTTGCCGATCTCGCGCAGGACAAGGCGGACGTCGTCGAGGAGATGACTGCTCGTGTCCAGGGTGACTCGGGGACCGAAGGGCAAATCCGGCTCACCGGTCCAGTCGCAGAGCGGGAAGTCGGCGAGAAGCTGACCCGCGAGCGTGGCAACGGGCGAGTAGTCGACCCCGTGAGCGGTCGCCCCGAGGCGCGCCGCTTCGAGCGGGATCATGGCGCGGCCGCTGAAGGGGTCGAGCATGGAAGCGCCATCGGGATAGGTCTTCGCAAGCTCCGCTACCAGTTCATCGTGAGCAGCGTCCCGGCCCGTCATCGCCGTACGCACGAGGTCCTGGAGCCGTCGCTGTTCGATCTCGTGCTCGGGCCACGGCAGGAGACTCGTGAGGACCGCCGCCTTGGCCTGCGCGATTGGCCGTGCGGCGAACCACGTGAACAGTGCCTTCTCGCTCTTGCCGCTGCCCCAGCCGCTCTCGGACGCCTCGCTGACTTCTGCACACGGGAACCACCGTTCGATCATCCGCACGTGACGGACTCCTCTTTCTCGCGCGCCGCCTTGAGTGCGCTGCCGGGCACATGCACGATGACCGCTCCGGCTGACACGTCGGCGAAGGTTCGGGCGGGATCGGGGTAGACGCCGTACAGGACGCCAGTGCCATCCTGGCACTGATCGACAACGTAGAGCGAGTAGTCCCGGCCGTGTTGGGTGGCGATGAGCACTTCGTTGCCGGTCATCGAAATGCCCTGGCTGCTCGCGGTCTGCCACACGCCCTTGACCTCGACGAGGCGTTGCTCCCGGCCGCGACTCGCGTGCAGGTCGTAGCCGCGGTCTTCGGTGTGCACGTCGGCGACGGCAAAACCCTGGTCGCGCAGGACTTTTGCAACGTGCGTCATGGAGATGCCCTCGCTGTCTCTCTCGGTCGGTTCCGGCGTCGGTGCCGCCGCGCTGACGTGCGCCCAGGTGAGCTGCCGCGGTTCCCCGATCGTCACCTGGCTCATTTCCCGAAGATCGGCGAGCCGGCGCGCTGTCGTCGCTTCCAGCCGTCGGCGTTCCGCGATACGCGTGGCGCGGTCCTGGATCCCATCGGTCAGCTGATCGGGAAGGCGCTTGAGTTCCCGGTCTGCCACCGCAAGCCACGCGTCAATGGCGTGGGCACGTCGCTCCTGCTCTTCGCGAGCCGCAAGCGTGGCGCGACCGTGTGCATCGTTTACCCGTGCAGGGTGTGGCGGGCCTGCTGAGCCAGTGCCCGGTCGGAGGTTCGCGAGCATCTCCCACCGCACCGGTCGCGCACCCGCGGTATCGACACGGACCAGGCATGACCAGGTGCCCTTGCGTTTCCCTCCGGCCTCGGAGACGTCGGACCGATAGCAGAACAGGTCGTAATCGGTTGCGCTGGTCTCGTCTATGAGCGTGCCGCCGCGAAACATTGCTGGCGCGAGGCGTTCGGCGCTTAGGGTGACCAGAGATTGGAAAGGAGGGTCGCTCGGGCCGAGACTGATGACCTCTGACACGTCCGCGCTTGCTTGTCGCGCTGCGATGAGTGCGGCGCCGCTGGTGGCGACGACGGCTGCCGGACCGGGGCGAGGACGTCCCGGCGGGGCGAATTCGCGTGGGAGCGTTCCACCGCCGGGAAGTGTGAGAGTGAAGATTCCTTCCCCGGCGGCGTGCGGGGCTACTGTCGCGGCACCTCCGTCCGCGATCCGGGCAAGGAACGCCTCGACGATCGCGGGGTTGATGCGGTCGAGTTGCTCGTCCTGGAGCGCAGCGACCGCGGCGGCGATATCGACGGCAGATCGGAGCGCCGCTTCCTGCGCCGCAGCCTGTTTCGCTGCGTCTTCGAGCCGGGCCGAGGTGACAGTCTGCACGGCAATTAGAGCCTGCGCACGTTGCTCATCGTCGCCGAACGCAGCGGACAGGACCTCGGTGAGCCTGTCGTCGGTCAGGCCAACGAGCTCACCAACGAGACTCAGCGAGTCGAACATGCGGCCATCCAGCTGGTTGGCGGCGGTGATGAAGTTGCGGAGGAGGACTTCGAGAACGTCGCCCTCGCGCGTTTCGGTCGCGATCAGGTTGTACAACTCGACATCGCGGGTCTGGCCAACCCGGTGGATGCGACCCATCCGCTGTTCGAGCCGCACGAGTGACCACGGGATGTCCCAGTTCACAAGGACGTGCGCGGTCTGCAGGTCGATGCCTTCGTTGCCCGCGTCCGTCGACACGAGGATCTGGAAGTCGCGTCGCGCGAACGCGTCCCTCACGGAGTCCCGGACAGGGTGCGGGTCGCGGCCCGAGTACCGGCGTGCAGTGAATCCGCCGGCGGTCAGAGCTCCGACGAGCCAGTCGGCGGTGTCGGCGTACTCCGTGAACACGACCGCCTGCTCGCCGTTGCCCGGCTTGATCCCGTTTGTGCCGAGGCAGGTCAGGATGAGTGGATCCCACTTCGACACCGGAAGCCGGGGGTCGGTCAGGAGCGGCTCGAGACGAGCGAGCAGACCGTTGATCTCTTTGCGCTCCTGCTTCGCCGCTTTGGACGACTCGACGATGACCTTCGCCTCCTCCGCCTTGGAAGGGTCGTCTCCGTCCGGGTCCGCCTCGAGCGCCGCCGCTGCGGGCATTGCGCTTCCCATACCGTCCCGGCGACGCTTAAGAGTCTCCGCGAGCGCGTACAGGCTCGACGCAGCTCGCTTGCCGTAGACCATGCGGCCGAGCGGGACCGCGTTCGCGGGGAAGAACCGGTCGACGAGGTCTAGCGCTTGAGCGTAGAAGTCGGCCTCGGTCGGGTTGAGCGGCACAGTCTCGTTCGCCGCCCGTCGCCCCTTGAAGAGCTTGGTGACCCCGTCGAAGTCGACCAGGTCCTCCTTCATGCGTCGGAGGAAGTGCACGCGACCTGGCTTCGCGGAGTGAGTCGGTTCCTCGTTGGCGGCGACCGGCGGGTAGACGCCGGGGTCCACGAGGTGGAGGAGAGCACGGAACAGCCATTCCTTGCCGCGGTGCGGTGTTGCTGTCATGAACAGAGCGCGTGGAGTGTTCAGGGCGAGCAATTCGCCCGCCTGGTAGTACGACGCGGCAGTAGGCGTGAGCCGGTGCGCCTCGTCGAACACGACCGCGTCCCAACCGGCTCTGTCCGGATGGATAACAGCTTGCACGGCGGGATTTACTGCGGCTAGGTCCAGGCTCACAATCCAGAGGTCGTGATCGGTTTCGAGCGCGTGCTCGCGCACAGTCTGAGCCGTGATCGGGCGGAGGCCGCCGCCGAAAAACCGCTCGAAGTCAGCCTGCCATTTTGAGACCAGGTGGGCAGGGGCGACAACAAGGGCGCGGCTGATGAAGCCTAGCCGCTGCATTTCCCGCAGGTACATCCCGGCCATGATTG
>JBKQJQ010000102.1:0-14588 GCA_052147875.1 Solirubrobacteraceae bacterium
CTGGTCGGCGCCAGGATCGACAGAGAGACGGCGGGCTTTGATGGCGCCCTGCTAGTTCCGCAGCCAGCGATGACGACGGCGGCGACGAGGAGGCCCAAAAATCCAATCACGCTGAGGCGGACTCGCATTCGCATGTTTAGTCGGCAGCTGGACCGGACAGCTTGATACCCGTGGCACGGCGGGCACCGGCATCGAACGCAGTTCGATCGTTCCTCCACCTCAAGGGCCGGGGTCTGACGCCAGGGGGCGGGCCAGAAAAAGAAGTGAAACGATCGACGTTCGAATATCAGACCTGCTCAATCAAGCGCTGAATACGGCGAATGTCATTCGTGACGAATCTTCAATTCGATCATGTAGGCTTTGCTGCATGACAGACCTGATTGAGCCGCAGAGTCGCCGGGACCGGCCGGCGAAAGCACTTCTCAGTCGCTCCGTGATCATCGATACTGCGCTCGAACTGGTCGCGCAGAACGGCCTCTCTGCGGTCACGCTGCGGAAGGTCGCCGACCGACTCGAGACGGGGCCCGCGTCATTGTACGTGTACGTCGAGAACCGCGATGAGCTGCTCAAGCGGATGCTCGACCGCGCCCTGTCCGAGGTCGCGGAGGTGCCGATCAAGCACAAGCGCTGGCGGCGCCGGCTGGTCGAGTTGTTCACGGAGGTGCTCAAGGTGCTCGACCGCTACCCGGGTATCGCTCAGGCCGCGATCGCCTCACCGCTGTCGTCACCCGCCGCGGCCGTGGTTGGTGACAACGCGCTCGGCCTGTTGCGTGAGGGGGGCCTCGACGAGCAGTCAGCGGTCTGGGCGCGCGACGCTCTGATTCTGTTCACGGTCGGGACCGCGATCCAGCATGCGGCGCAGCGCAGCACGCAGCCCGCTCACGCTGGCCGCCAGCTCGACGATGCCAAGGACGCGACTGTCGCCGAGCATGGCTCGTTCGAGCGGGATGGTGGTGGAGGCGAAGGCGAGCAATTCACGTTCGCTCTCAACGCGATCATCCGCGGTGCCCGCGACTCCCAGTCATCTCTCTGAGCCGACTATCCTCGCGACGTGCATTTCGGAGAGCTGACCGCGCCCGAGCTAAGGGTCCTGGGTTGCCTGATCGAAAAGCGCTGGACGACTCCCGATCAGTACCCATTGTCGCTCAACGCGCTGCGCCTCGCGTGTAACCAGTCGACCAACCGTGACCCGGTCACGGACTACGACGAGCAGACCGTCCGCGACGCCGCCCAGCGGCTGTCGCACTACGGTCTGGCGCGACTGGCGAGCGGTCACGGCTCGCGGGCGATCAAGTACCGGCACCTCGCCGAGGAGGCGCTCGGGCTGGGTCGCGAGCAACTCGCGGTGCTCGCAGTGCTGCTGCTGCGCGGCCCGCAGACCCCGGGTGAGCTCAAGCAGCGGACCGAACGGCTTGCCTCGCTGGGCACGCTGGCCGACGTCGACCGGGTCCTGACCGAGCTCGCCCAGCGCGACTACGCGCGCCGGCTCGGGCGTCGGCCCGGCCAGAAGGAGGACCGCTTCGAGCAGCTGCTCGGCGGAGCAGGCTCCGCCGATGGCGGGGCTGAAAGCGTCGAGATGCCCGACAGCCTCGAGATGCCCGACAGCCTGCAGCCGCGGGCCAGCCTCGAGGCGCGCGCCAGCCTCGAGGCGCGCGTCGCCGCGCTCGAGGCTGAGGTTTCGCGGCTGCGCGCCGAGCTCGCCGGGCTCGCCGAGCTGCGGCCTGAGGTCGGACGCGTCGGAAGCTAGGTCGGCAGCGCGAGTCCGATCAGGTAGGTCGCGCCGCCGACGATCACGCCGGCGAGCGTCATCTCAAGCCCGGCTGCCCACCAGCTGCGCAGGGTGACGAGCGACTTCGCCGCGCCGACCAGGAAGTGCGCGATCAGCGAGATCACGGCAGCCGCGACGATCGCCACGGTCCCGGTCGTGATCATGAACGGGATCACCGGAACGATCGCACCGAGGCCCGTCGAGATGCCGGCCGCGGCCGCCGCCTCGGCGGGCTTGCCGTCGCTGTGGCCGGTGATCCCGAACTCCTCGGTCGCGAGCGCCTGCAGCAACGCGTCGGGCCGCAGCGCGAGCTGCTCCGCGAGCTGGTCGGCGGTCGCGGCGTCGATTCCCTTCAGCTGGTAAAAGAGCGACAGTTCCTCCTTCTCCTCCTCGGGGTGCTCGGCGACCTCTTGGCGCTCGCGCTCGATGTTGGCCTCCGCCATCTCTGCCTCCGAGCGCTCCGCGAGAAACGCGCCGGTCGCCATCGAGAGTGCCGACGCGACCGCGCCCGCGAGGCCCGCGGTCAGCACCGCGCTCGAGCCGCCGGTCGCGCCCGAGACGCCGGCGACGATCCCGAACACCGCCGCAAGCCCGTCGTTCGCCCCATAGATTGCGCCCGACATCCAGCTTGCGCCGGTCCGGTGCCACTTTTCCCGCCCGAGGATTCGGTCCAGCCGCGCGCGGGTGCCCGGAACAGCGATCGGGGGTCCGTCGCTGTCGACCTCGTTTGGGGCGCCCGAGCGCAGTTGGGCGACCGCTAGTGAGTGGGAGCGCTCATCCTTGCGGATCTCGCGCAGCAGATGGTCAGTCTTGGGGTCGCCCGTCGAGCGCTTGTAGAGCTCGTCGACCTCCTCGTCCTCCGCCGCCTCGCGCGCGGCCAGCAGGCGGTCGACGGGCGCGATGCGCGCCTGTAGCCGCAGCAGCAAGGGAACCTGAACGGTGCTCGCGTCGGGGATCGGGATCTCGAGCTCGGTCATCCGCTGCTCGAAGCGCTTGCGATGCCCGCTCTCCGTATCGGCCATCCGGCGAAGGATGTCGGCCTCGCGGTCGTCGAGGCGGCGGGCGATCAACTCGTAGACCGCACCGGCGAGAATCTCGCCGCGCCAGGCAGTGAGCAGTCGCTCGCGAACCTCGGCGTCGCCCATTTGCGCAGCAGCGTACCGGTGGGTCGCTAGCGTTGTCGGGCGATGCTCGGGATCTCATTCGAGGGCGCGCGCGTCGATCGGGGAGTTGGCGGCGAGCTCGCGCAGGCGATGCGCGAGGAGATCGCGATCATGTACGACGGACTCGAGCTCGACGGCGATCACATGCCCCGCGCGGGTCACGCCGAGCTGAGCCCGCCTGGCGGGACGTTCGTCGTCGGTCGCGTCGATGGGAGGCCGGTCTGCTGCGGAGGGTTTAAGCGGCTCGAGGATCGGATCTGCGAGATCAAGAAGATGTACGTGATTTCCGAGCTGCGCGGGCAGGGCTTGGCGCGGCGGTTGCTGCACGAGCTCGAGAATCGCGCGCGGGGCGCCGGGTACGAGTTCGCGCGGCTCGACACCGGCCCCAAGCAGGGCGGGGCACGGGCCCTGTACGAGTCCGAGGGCTACCGCGAGATGCCCGACTTCAACGGCAATCCAGTGGCCGTGTTCTGGGGCGAGAAGCCGCTCGCCAAGCGCTAGAGGATCCCGATCTCGGAGTTGTCGCCGACCAGGAAGCGGTAAGCGCGCGGCTGGCGCTCGTCGCGCCCGATCTTGACGTTCCGTCCCAGCAGCGAGGACTCCATCCGGCCGGCGAGATGACGCACCTCGGAGCAGCTCAGCAGGATCGAGTACTCGACCTCGGCGTTCTCGATCACGCAGCCCTCGCCGATCGCCGTGTACGGACCGACGTAGCAATCGATCAGGTGGGCGTCGGCGCCGATGATCGCGGGCCCGCGAACCGACGAGCGCTCGAGCTTGGCGCCGCGCTCGATCACGACCCGGCCCTCTACCTGCGAGTCGATCAGCGCGCCCTCGACCCGGCGTTGCAGGGTCTCGAGCACGAGCCTGTTGGCAGCGAGCATGTCCTCGCGTCTACCGGTGTCCTTCCACCAGCCGTTGACGATGTGCGGCTCGACCCGCAGGCCCTGGTCGACCAGATGCTGGATCGCGTCGGTGATCTCGAGCTCGCCTCTGCCCGACGGCTGGATCGCTCGGGCGGCCGCGTGCACGGCCGGCGTGAACATGTAGACGCCGACCAGCGCCAGGTTCGTCTGCGGCTCGGCGGGCTTCTCGACCAACCGCACCACCGCCCCGTCGCGCAGCTCGGCGACGCCGTACTGCTCGGGGTCTGGGACCGGCGTCAGCAGGATCAGCGCGTCGGGCGCCCCGGCCTTGAACGCGACGACCAGGTCCTCGATCCCGCCCTGGAGCAGGTTGTCGCCCAGGTACATGACGAACGGCGCGTCGGCGAGGAACTCCTCGGCGGTGAGGACCGCGTGCGCGAGCCCGGAGGGCTCATCCTGGACGATGTAGGTGAGCTTGACACCGAAGCGCTCGCCGTCGCCCGCGGCGGCGCGGATCTCGTCGCCGGTCTCAGGCGCGATGATGATCCCGACCTCCTCGATCCCGGCCTGGGCCATCGCCTCGATCCCGTAGAACAGGACTGGCTTGTTGGCCACCGGCACCAGCTGCTTGGCGCTTGTGTGCGTGATCGGCCGCAGGCGCGTTCCCTTGCCGCCCGACAGGATCAGGCCCTTCAGCTCTTGCATGACGGGCGGGAGCGTAGCGGCACCGGCCCTGAAAACTAGTAGCTGCCAGCCAGCTTGCGGTGATCCCAGCTGGTCGTCCGCTGTGCCACGAACTGAAGCGCAACCCGCTTGGCGGCCTGAGCCGCCACCGCCGCCTCGATCTCGGGCGTGACGCTGCCGCCGCCGTAGCGGGCCAGCAGCTCGGCGCCCAACCGCGCGACCGCGTCGTACTCGCGGTGCAGCTCAACGCGTGCTTCGATCATCACGCCGCGAAGCTGGTCGTAGGTGTCGCCGTCCTCGATCTGCAACGTCGCGCGCGGATCACGCTCGAGGTTGCGGACCTTCTGGGACCTCGCGTACGTCCACGCCCAGATCTGGCGGTCGCGGACCACGTACCAGAGCGGCATCAGGTGCGGCCAGCCGCGGACGCCGTTGGTGGCGCAGATGACGAGCCGTTGCGCGGCCAGGAACTCGGCCAGCTCGCCTTCACTCAGCCGGATCTGCTCGCGGCGGTTCACGCCTCAGCGTGAGATCAGCTCGGCGCCTGCGACGATCGCCTCGGCTGCCGCGCGGACCGCGTCGCGGGCATCGTCGGGCTCGAGCACGACCGCATCGCCGGCCTCCTTGAGCGTCTCCCGGACGAGCCAGTCAGCGCCGGCGAAGCCGAGCTCGACGATCACGGAGCCGTCCTCGAGCTCGGCGACCGCGCCACGCTCCTCGCGCGCCCAGCGCGCCCTTGTGGGAGACACCCACACCCGCGCGCGGCGCGAGGCCGGGACCTCGCCGGTCCGCGGCCAGCCATCTACGTCGGCAGCTGGGTCGACGTCCGGTCGCGGCTCGAAGCGCTCGTCGGTCACGGTGGCTGACTTGATCCGGTCGAGGCGGAAATGACGGACGTTCTGGCGGTCGGGATCGAAGCTCGCCAGATACCACCCCTCGCGCCCGTTGATCAGCGCGTAGGGCTCCACCAGCCTGGTCGTGAACTCGTCCTCGTTCTCCTTGTAGTACTCGAACGACAGCAGCCGCCGGCCTGCGATCGCGCGCGATACGTCGGCCGCGATCTCGGCATCGTCGCCGACCGGGGACGTGAACTGGAGCCCTTCGTGGACCGGATCCTCGCCGAGCGCCGCCACGACCTTCTCGCGCACCGATGCGAGCGAGCCCTCCGGGATGTGCTCCCCGATCAGGTCGATCGCCGCGACCAGCGCCTTGGCCTCGACCGGCAGCAGCCGCGCCGGACGCGCGAACGAGTCGCCGTACGGTTCAGGGTCGACCTCGATCGTGCCGTCCGAATGGATCTCGGCGTACAGGACGTACGTGCCCGCGCCGAAGTTGACCACGTTGAGGACCGAGATGTCCTCGCGCAGCTCCTGCTCCGACATCTTCAACGCCGCGCAGATCTCTTTTGCACTCAGGAGCCTGCCGGCCCGACCTGCCTCGATCAGGATGCTCGCGAGCGTCACCAGCCGCGCGAACCGCTCCGGTCTGATCGCCGCGTCGGGACGGCTCCCGTTGGCGTCTTCAAGCTCGGGGTGGTCCTGCTCATGGCCGTTGGCTGCAGGCGCCGTGCTCGGAGCCACCGGGTCGGCGATCTGGGGCTCGCCCGTGTGGCGCTCGACCAGCAGCGCGAGCCGCTCGCGCAGCTCGGCGACGAGCTCAGGCGGGCCGACGATCCGGGCGTTGTCACCGAGCCCGAGCACCCAGGCGATCAGCTGTCGAGTGTTGGAGTACTGGGTGATGAACAGACGGTCGCCAGGCTCGGCCTGATCGCCCGCGCTGCGGATCTCACCGTAGCGCCCGAAGTGGCGTTCGATCTGCCACGCGATCCGCTGGCCGATCCAAATCTCGGCCGTGCCGACCGGCTCGCCGAACTGCCAGTCGATCCGGCTCGCGTATGCGCGCGGATCGAAATTCGCCGGCCGCTGAAAGTCGTGCTCGGCCTTGGTCGCGTAGCCGACCTTGCCGCGGATCCGCGACAGCCGGAAGACTCTGATCGCGCTCCGCTCGTGCGAGCGCCCGACGACGTAGAACTGGCCGCCCTGATAGAGCAGCTGATACGGGTCGACGCGCCGCGTCCCGACCGCGTCGCGCTCCATCGTGTGGTAGTCGAACACGATCGTCTTGCGGCGGAAGATCGCGGTCTCGATCTTTGCCAGCCGCTGCGAAACCTCGTGACCGCCGGCGGACCCCGTGATGCCGAGCGCGACCGTGCTCTGCTCGGGCGCGGCGAGCGGGCTCGGCCGCCCCCACGAGATCTGCTGGAGCGCCAGCCGCAGCGGCTCGGCGTACGCAAACTCGCCGTCCAGCAGCTGCAATGCCGTCCGCAGCGCCGCCAGTTCCCTGTCCGTGAACGCGATCGGCGGCAAGTGGAAATTCTCGGGCGGAAGCGAGTAGTTCTCCTGCTCGACGAGTCCGTCGACCGGCTTCTCCACCGACAGCACGATCCCGAGCGCCTCGAGCTCGGAGCGGTCCGCGTAGAAGCGGCGTGCGAACGCGTCCTCGTTCATAACGCTGTAGCCCTCGACGTCGCGCCGGATCTCCGGTGCCGTCACCGGCCGCCGCTCGGCCATCAGGTACGAGATCAACGACAGCTGACGGATCAGCTTCTCAGTGTCTTTCGCCATCCCGTTTTTGCACTCTAGTCGGGCGCCGGGTCCGGCGAACGGGTCCGCAGCCTGGCCGTCGCAATTTGCGTACTTTTGGAGCGGGCCGTGACGAGACCGTTACGGCCGTGTCAGGGGGGTAGAGGCTCGAGACCGTTGCGCCCGTGGCGGGCGGGGCGAAGCTCAGATCGCGCGCATCGTGCGCGCAGGGTGCGGCCGTCAGGCCGCTCGGCGCTCCTGGTCAGCGCGTCCGGCGAAGAACGCCCCGCCACCGATCCCTTTGTCGTAGCCGGACCACTGTTCGCCCGAGGCGAGGCTCTTCTCGACGCGATCGAAGCTACCGAGCTTGCCGCCGAGGTTGTCGATCATGTGCACCAACGTCGCCTCGCGTGTGCATGGGACCACCGGGCTGCCATGGGCTAGCGAGCCGTGGTGGCTGAGGACGATGTGCAGCACGGCCTGCGCCAGTTGCGGCGGGAACCCGTCGAGCTCCTCGATCGCACGGCGAACGCGGTAGTAACCGAGCGGAATCTCCCCATACAGCCGGCCGTCGTCGGACATCGAGATCGAGTCGCCGTGGGTCTCGTAGGCCTCGAGCTTGCCGATGTCATGCAGCAGCGCCCCGGTGACGGCGATCTCGCGATCAACGCCGCCGAAGGTGGCCGAGATCGCGCTGACTGACTGTGCGACGGACAGTGAGTGCTCGAGCAGGCCATGCCGGTAGGCCTGGTGATAGTGCTTGGCCGCCGGCGCGTCCCGGTAATCGGCCCAGATCGGCGAGTGCTCGCCGAACACCAGCTCGAGCAGGGCGCACAGGTGGGGGTTGTGGATCGTTGCCAGCAGCTCGCGCAGGTCAGCTTCCATCTGCATGACCGAGCGCGCGGGACCGTCGCGTAGGTCGGTGATGTCGTATTCATCGGGCTCGGCGAGGCGCAGCGAATCGAGCGTCAGTTGCGGGCCGTAGCGCTCGTGGATCGAGAAGCGCCCGGTCACCCTGATCGGCGTGCCGGTCGTGCACAGCTCGCGCGCGGGCGCAGCCCCCCTACTCAGGATCGCCGTGACGGTTCCGGTCCGGTCGCCGACCGCCAGCTTGAGCAGTTCGTCGCCGTTGTGGCGGCGGCGCAACTCGGCGCTGCGCACCAGCAAGCACTGGTCCACCTGGCAGCCGTCCTGAAACTCCCGCACCTGCATGGCAGCGAAGATAGAGTGGCGTTCGGACGGCAGAGATGGGCAAAACCGCACTCATTACAGGAGGAACGGGCGGGCTTGGCGCCGCCGTGACGGGGCGGCTGCTCGACGACGGCTGGCGCGTCGTGGTGCCCTGGATCGTCGAGGCAGAGCTCGAGCGGGTGCACGAGCGCGAGGGGCTCGAGCTAGTGCAGGCGGATCTGTTCGATGCCGGCGGCGTCGCAGGCGCCGTCGCACTTGCAGCCTCCGACGGCGACGCCCCGCTGCGCGCGGTCGTCAACCTCGTCGGTGGCTTTCAGGCCGGCAAGCGTATCCATGAGACGCCGATCGAAGACTTCGAGCGGCAGTTCACGCTCAATCTGAGAGCGACCTATCTGGTCACTCAGGCGGCGCTGCCTCACGTGATCGAGGCGGGCGGCGGGTCGATCGTCTGCGTCGGCACGCGCGCGGCCCTGGAGCCATTCTCGGGCGCCGCCGGCTACGCGTCCTCGAAGGCTGCCGTGACCACGTTTGCACGCGCGGTCGCGGTCGAGTACGGCGACGATCGCGTGCGCTGCAACGCGATCCTCCCGAGCGTCATCGACACGCCCGCCAACCGCGGCGCGATGCCCAACGCCGACCACGGCCGCTGGGTCAAACCGGCGGAGATCGCCGGCGTGATCGCGTATCTGCTGTCGGACGACTCTTCCCCGACCAGCGGCGCGCTGATCCCGGTCTACGGGCGCGCGTAGACGTCCTGCCCGGCGGCCACGGTCGCCCGAGTGCGATCTGTGGCGACACTAGAGCCCTGCCGGGTGCCGGACCGCGAACGAGCTGAGGTCCGGCTCGTCGGCGGGCCGCGCCGACCAGCGGTCGCCGGTCTCGGCCAGCGCGACCGTGTCGAACCGAAGCCCGGCGACGTACATGAACACGTGGCCGGCGTTGGCAAAGATCGTGATCCACTTGCCCGGGCCCGGGTCACCCCAGTTCATCAGCTGCCCGGACACGACCGTGTGGTCGAGCAGATGGGCGGCGGCGAACACGTAGCTGATCGAGCCCGAGCAGTCGTACGCGGTGTCCTCGTAAGTCAGATGGCCGCCGCCGTATCGGTACGGCAGCTTGGCGATCTCGTTGCCGGCGGCGATTACCTCCTGAACCGCGGCCGGGGCATCGATCGGCGCGATCGCGAGGCCGCTTGGTGTCAGCGTCGCCTGGTTCGCGCTGGCGGTCATCCCGCTCTCCGCGAGCTGCTGGCGGACGGCCGACTCGCTCATTGGCTGGGGCAGCGAGCTCGACACCGGCCCGACGCTGACGCCGGCCGTGTCACCGGCCGGCTGGCTCGCCGCCGCGGCAGCACCAGCGACCGGCTCGATCACCTGCGGGTGCGCGTGGAGCACTTCCCCGGCCGACGACGTCGCCGATCGGGACGAGCCGGCCGCCTGCTCGCCGCAGCCGCACACGCCCACCGCGCAAGCACACATGGCGGCGATCGTCGCGCGTCGCATGCGACGAGTATCGCGCGCGCTGCCGACTCGTGCGGCGGTGCGAGGGTCAGTCTTCGAGCGTGCCCGAGTAGAGCGCGAACACCGCGCCCTGCCCGTCCTGGGCGACCGCGATCTTCGCGATCCCGATGTCGGTTGCACCGACGAACACGTTGCCGCCGAGCTCCGTGACCTTGGCGAGCGTCGCGTCGATGTCGTCGGTCGCGAAGTAGACGAGCCAGAAGGGGGGCGTCCCGGGTGGTGCCGGCGGCCGGATGCCGCCGTTGCTGTGCCCATCGGCGTTGCTGACCACCAGGTACGGAGGGTCGGCGCCCTCCATCGGGGTCGTCGTCCAGCCGAACAGGTCGCCGTAGAAGTTCGCCGAAGCGTCGACGTCGGGTGAGCCGAGCTCGTTCCATGACAGCGCGCCGTGACGATTTACGAGGCCGGCGCCGATGTGCTGCCTGGGCTCCCAGACGAGGAACCAGGCTCCCTGCGGGTCCTGTACGACGCCCATCCGGCCGGCCTCCATCACGTCGAATGCGTCCGCGTGCACCGTCGCGCCGAGCTCCTTGGCGCGCTTCAGTGTCTCGTCGGCGCTCAGCACCGTGATGTACGAGTTCCAGGCCGGCGGTGCGCCCGCCTCGCGCTGCATCTCCGGCTGCGGCGAGATCGCGGCAACCCACTTGCCGTCGATCGCGGCCATCGAGTAGACGACTCCCTCGCCGGCCGGCATGTCGGTGATCTCCCAATCGAACAAGCCCGTGTAGAAGGCCTTCGCCGCCTCCTGGTCAGTCGTGTTCAGATCAGTCCAGCTGAATGTCCCAGGTGTGTACTTCGTTCGTTCGCCCATGCGGCGACGCTAGCACCGGGCGCTGTCCGGGGACAGGCCGGGGATTTAGACTGTTCACATGTCCGACTACACGCAGAAGAACCTCAAGGAAATCGAGAACGTTGGCGCCGACCGCGCCCCGGGCTTTGAAGCCCGCTTCGCACGCAAGCACCTCGATTCGGATCATCTCGGGATCAGCCTGTTCCGCTACCCAGCCAACTTCAAGACGCCGTCCGGCCACCACCACCGTGAGCAGGAGGAGGCGTACGTGATCGTCGAGGGGTCCGGCCAGATGCGGCTCGGAGACGAAATCGTCGAGCTGAGGCAGTGGGACGTCGTGCGCGTCGCCCCGGAAGTGGTCCGCGCCTTTCAGGCAGGCCCGGACGGCATGGTGGTGATCGCCGTCGGCAACGACCGTCCCGAGGGTGGGGACGGGGTGCTGGTCGAGGACTTCTGGACTGACTGACGATCGGAGCAATCGCGCCGGCGGGCTCGCGGCGCCTCGACGTCCGAGCCGTCCCGGAGGCCCGCCCGCTCCGGTTCAGGCGCGCGCGATCGACGCTGGGTCAGTCCCCTCCAGCCTCGTCATCGTGACGCTCGCCTCGAGCCTGGCGCTCGCCGCGCCGCGATAGACGCCCTTGATCGGCGGCACGTCGGCGTAATGGCGCCCGTGCCCGATCTTGACGTGCGTCTCGCCGGCGAGCACCCGGTTGGTCGGATCGGCACCGACCCAGACCGGCTCGCCGCCGTCGGGCCCAGGCAGCAGGGCCTCGAGCCAGGCGTGAGTGTCGACCTCGACCGACTCGTCGCTGCCGTTCTCGCCGGCCGCGAACAGGTAGCCCGACACGTAGCGCGCGGCGATCCCCTGATGGCGCAGCAGGTACAGGCCCAGGTGGACGAAGTCCTGGCAGACGCCGGCGCCGGCCTGGAGCAGGTCGGCGATCCCCGAGTCGACGTAGGTCGCCCCCTGGCGGTACTCGAACCGGTCCGGGATCAGCTCCGACATCAGCATCACGGTCGACAGCGGTGTCGACGTCGAGCCGGTCGTCGCCAGCATCTCGTCGAGCTCCGGCTGCGCCGGCGGCGCGTCCGTCTGGAGCAGGAACTCACCGCCCGCCTCGCGGTAGCCGGGCTCGAGCAGCGCCTCCCAGGTCGCCTGGGGCGGCGTGTCGGCCGCCTTGGTGCCGGCGCGGGCGCGGACGTCGATTGTCAGCTCGCGGTGCGGCTGCGACACCTCGAACTCCACCACCTCGGTCCCGAAATAGTCGGTATGGCGGTGCACGCGGACCTCCGGCGTGAGCCTCACGTTGAACTCGTCGCAGCGCTGACGGCCGTTGCCGTGCGGCTTGACACGCAACGCGTTGAGGTTGTCGACGACGTCAGCGTCGTACTCGTAGTGGGTCAGGTAGCGGATCGCGAAATTCATTTAGAGGTGCACGGCGGCGAGCGCGGCGATCGCAAAATAGAGGCCGTCGATGTCGCGATCCACGTGCGCCAGCTCATCCTGTACCCGTTCCAGCGTCTGCGCAAGCGCGCCGCCCGCCTCCGGGGAGCGTCGCTGAAGCTCGAGCTCGGCGATCAACCGCTCGAGTCGCAGCACCGGTGGCGACGACCGCGGCTGTGCGTCGGCCGCCGACAGCGCGGCGGTCAGCGCCGCAACTGACGACGCGACTGACCCGGGGTAGGCCGAGTCGAACCGCAGGATTCGGACCCCCGGCCCGACTGTCGGCGCGTACCGGTACGCGCGCCGGTAGGCCTGAAAGCCGCCGACCGCCTGCAGCAGCGCCAGGCCCTCGGTCTCGTAGCCGTCGTCGAGCGCGCCCTCCGGGATCGCGACCCGGAGCATCCGCAGGACCATGTCGGCCTCCTCGATCCGGCCGCCTGCCTCGAGAAACGCCCGCCCCTCGTCACGCAGCATCGTCCGGTCGACCAGGCCCCAGAACAGCGCGCAGTGCTCCTTGACCTCCTGGTAGACCGAGTACGGGCCGGTCCGCAACGCGGCCTGCAGGTCGTAGCGCCCCAGCAGCAGATAGAAAGAGTTCAACGCCTCCCACATCTCGGTCGAGATCACGTCGCGCATCGTCCCCCCGCGCTCGCGGGCGCGGGCGACGCACGAGACGACCGACGCCGGGCTGTCGGTGTCGAGCGTCAGCAGCCGCGCGACGTCGATTCCGCCCAACGCCGGCATTGGGACCACATCCTCCTCGCCGGGGGCCAGCGGCTTGGCGCCGATCGTCGCCAGCACTCCCTCCCAGCTGAGCGCAATCCCGCGCTCACCCGGATCGCCGGCGACGTCGGCGTGAAAGGCGCCGTCGAGGATCCGCGCGGTGTGCTCGGCGCGCGTCAGATCGCGCCCGAGCCAGAACAGCTCCTGCGCGATCCGCGCCAGCATCTACGACTGAACCTGTTGCTGTTGCTGGGCCTGGTTCTGCCAGCCGCCATAACGGACGTCGGGCAGCCGTGGCGGCCTGCGCGCCGGCAGCGTCCCGGGAGCGAGGTCGGTCTGGCTGTCGTCGTCGAGCACCCAGGTGTCCTTCGACCCGCCCCCCTGGGATGAGTTGACGATCATCGACCCCTCCTGTAGGGCGACCCGGGTCAGACCTCCGGGCACGATCCGGATCTCCTCGCCGAATACGGCGAACGGACGCAGGTCGACGTGGCGCGGCGCCAGCCGGCCGTCGCACTCGGTCGGGACGGTCGACAGGTGGACCAGTTCCTGGGCTATGAACCTGCTCGGTTGGTCGTTGATCAGCCGGGCCTGTTGTTCGCGCTCGGCGTTGCTCGCATGCGGACCGATGAACACGCCCTTGCCGCCCGACTCGGACGTCGGCTTGACGACCAGCTCGTGCAACCGGCGCAGTACCTCCTTGCGCGTGCGAGCGTCGCTCAGCAGATAGGTGGAGACGTTCTCGAGGATCGGTTCCTCAGCCAAGTAGAAGCGGATCATCTCCGGCACGTAGTAGTAGATCGCCTTGTCGTCGGCGACGCCGGTACCGATCGCGTTGGCGATCGCGACCGTGCCCGCGCGGTAGGCGCGCACCAGGCCCGGGACGCCCAGCATCGAATCGGGCCGGAACTCGAGCGGATCGATGAACTCGTCGTCGAGTCGGCGGTAGATCGTGTGGACCCGCTGCAAGCCGGCCGTCGTGCGCATGTAACAGACGGCGTCGCGGACCACCAGGTCGCCCGGCTCGACCAGCTCGACCCCCATCTGGCGCGCAAGGAACGCGTGCTCGAAGTAGGCCGAGTTGAGCGGCCCGGGAGTCCACAGGACGACCGTCGGGTGGCTCTCCGCCGCCGGCGCGACCGCGCGCAGCGCGTCCAGCAGCAGCGACGGGTAGTTGTCGACTGCGCGCACGCGATGGCCGGCGAACAACTCGGGGACGAGCCGTGTCATCGCGACCCGGTTCTCGAGCACGTACGAGATCCCCGACGGTGTCCGGACGTTGTCCTCGAGCACGCGCCAGCTGCCGTCGCCGTCGCGGACCAGGTCGCAGCCGCAGACGTGGCAGTAGACGCCGCCAGGAGCGCGGACGCCGTGCACCGGTCGGGCGAAGCTCGAGCGGCTGACGATCAGCGACCACGGGACGATCCCGGCCCGGACGATCTCGTGCGCGTGGTAGACGTCGTCAACGAACGCGTTCAGCGCCCTGATCCGCTGCGCCAGCCCGCGTTTGATCGTCGTCCACTCGGCGGCCGTCAGCACCCGCGGAACGAGATCCAACGGCCAGGCGCGGTGACGGGGCTCGCCGTCGGTTCCTGCGACCTCGAACGTGATCCCCTGCTGCACGAAGATCGTGTCGCGGCGCCTGCCGGCGGCGCTCAGAGCCTCCGGCCCGAGCCGCTCGAGCGCCGCCATCAGCGGCGCGGCGTGCGGCAGCGGCTGGCCGTCGGGCGCCAGCAACTCGTCGCAGCTGCCGTCCGGGATCCGGTAACCGCTGACGATCGGCCGCGCCTGCACGTCGGTCATTCGCAAAAGGTAGCGGCGTCGCCGCGCGCGTCAGTGGTGCTTGGCTTCGGCCGC
>JBKQJQ010000103.1:0-6288 GCA_052147875.1 Solirubrobacteraceae bacterium
ACGCGGGGGGTTGCAGACATGGTTCAGCCTCCTCTACGCCGAGGTTGGCGCCCCGAGCAGGGTCGCCACCTCGTTGTCGATGGTGCGGATCTGGTTGTGCGCATCGACGTCGACGACGCGCGGGTAGCAGTGGTCTGGATCCCCGGGGTCATAGCTCCCGTAGGGATGGAGCTTGGACTTGAGCATCGGGCGGTTCATCGACGGTCACCTCGGACTATCAGTTCGTTGTCGATCAGTCGCGTGGTCCCGACTCTGGCAGCCACCACCGCCAGCGCCTCACCGTTGATCCTGTTCAGAGGCGCGAGCGTTTCGGCGGACACGAGCTCCAGGTACTCGGGCTCGAGTCCCGCCGACCTCAGCTCCGCCAGCCCGGCCACGGTCGCGGCGCGGGGGTCATCGGCACCGGCGAGCACGGCTTCCCGCACTCGCGCGAGCGCCCGGTGAAGTGCGGTTGCGCGCTCTCGTTCAGCTTGTGACAGCAGCACGTTGCGGCTCGACAGCGCGAGCCCGTCGGCGTCGCGCACGGTCGGGCAGATCTCGATCCGGACAGGGATGTCGAGGTCGCGGACCAGGCGTCGGATCATCGCCGCCTGCTGGGCGTCCTTCTGACCGAAGAACGCGATGTCCGGGCCGGCCATGTTGAGCAGCTTTGTGACCACCGTCGCGACGCCGGCGAAGTGGCCAGGGCCGCGAACGGCGCCCTCGAGCTGGTCCGTCCCCTCGCGAACCGACACGGTGGTCGCGAAGTCCGGCGGGTACACCTCCTCGACGGAAGGCGCGAACAGAAGGTCGACTCCCTCGACGGCGGCCAGCTCCGCGTCGCGCTGCGCGTCACGTGGGTACGCCGCCAGGTCGCCGGAGTCGTTGAACTGGGCCGGGTTTACGAACAGCGACACGACGACCACGTCGCACTCCGAGCGCGCGCGGCGCATGAGTGACAGGTGACCGTTGTGAAACGCGCCCATCGTCGGCACAAGGCCCACCGATTGCCCGGCACGGCGCGCCGGCGCGAGCTCCGCGCGCAACTCGGCTACGGTCGTGATCGTCCTCATGTGGTCACCGCCGCCAGCGATCGGGTTGCGTCGACCAGCGCGTCGAAGATCGCCAGTAGCTCCGGGGCGCGGTCGGCGATCGCCTCGCGCTGCGCGGCGACGGTCAGCTCGTCGCCGCGGGCGACCGGCCCCGTCAGCGCCCGTTCAGGGCCGAGTCGCGCCCAGTTCTCGACCGTCGCGCGAACCAGCGGGACCAGCACCCGACGGTCGGCACCGGCGCCGTCGGCCAGCCGTTCAGCCGCCGCCTCGAGCGTGACCAGAAAGTTGGACGCGATCGATGCCGCCGCGTGGTAGGCGACGCGGTCCTCGTCGGCGATCTCGAACGGGAGCATCTCCAGCCGCTCGGCGAGCGCCCGCGCCAGCTCGAGGGCGCGTGGGGTGCTGCCCGCGATCGCGGCGCCCGCGCCGGCGAACCGCTCGGCGCCATCGTCGGCCGTGAACGTCATCAGCGGGTGCAGCGAGAGGCGCTCGTGCGGGGCGAGCACGTCGAGCCGGGTCGCCCCGGAGCAGTGTCCGACGATCGGGCCGGAGGTGATGGCCGCTGCCGCGGCGCTGATCTCGGAGTCCGGCACGCACAGCAGGACGACCTCAAAACCAACCAGCTCCGCGTCTCGGCCGCACGGCTGCGGAACGTTGAGGCCGCGCTCGCGCAGCGCGCGTGCCAGCGCGGTTCCGAGGCGGCCGCGTCCGAGGATCGCGACGCGCAGGGGTGAGTTGTCGGGTTGCCGTTCCAGTTCCCGCATCAGAGATACCGGTCGGAATGAGAAGGAGTTTGCGAACTCTTTACTCGAGGTCCGCCCCAAGTGGCGGCCTCATGCCCCAGGATACCCCGTCTAATGTCCCATTTAGCATCGAGAAACGTGATTAGCGTCACAGAGCGGCGCGAGCTCCTGAAGGCTGTCTACGAGGAGGCCCGGGGCTGCGTCCGCTGCCCGCTGCACCAGACGCGAACGCAGGTGGTGTTTGGGGCCGGCAACGCCGACGCCGACCTGGTGTTCATCGGCGAGGCGCCCGGCGCCAATGAGGATCGCCTCGGTCTGCCGTTCGTCGGTCAGGCTGGCAAGCTGCTCGACAAGCTGCTCGCCGAGATCGGCCTCGAGCGCGGCGACGTCTGGATCTGCAACGTCCTCAAGTGCCGGCCGCCCGGCAATCGCGATCCGCAACCGAACGAGATCGAGTCCTGCCAGGGCTACCTCCGCAGCCAGGTCGAGCTGATCGAGCCGAAGCTGATCTGCTCACTGGGCAACTTCTCGACCAAGCTGCTGCGGGGCGACACGACCGGCATCACCCGGCTGCACGGGCAGCTTCAGGAGCTGACGATCGGCGAGCGGGCGGCGCGGCTGTACCCGCTCTACCATCCGGCGGCCGCGCTCTACACGCCCGCGACACTCGACGCCCTGCGGGCCGACTTCGTCCGGATCCCGGAGCTGCTGGCGATGGCGCCGCTCGAACAGCCGGAGCCGCTGGGCCCGATCCCGGAGCGCGAGCCCGAGCCGACGGCCGACAACGAAGCGAGCGCCGACGAGACCCCGGCGCAGCTGGGGCTCTTCTAGAACCCCTGACTCGGGTACTAGCTCAGGTTTCGACTGAGCCGACCGGCACCGGCTCGGGTTCGGAGACCGGCGCCGGAGCCGAGGACCGCGCGGGCGGAGCCTTGCCGCGGCGCATCGCGAGCGCGAACGCGAGCCCGGCGCCGATCGCCTGGACGAGCAGCACGACGACGGCAAACGGCCCCGGCCGCTTGGCCGCATGAAGCAGCAGGATCGGCTCAATCACGGCGACCGCGCCGATCGCGATCAAGAAGCCCTTGCGCTTCAGCGCCAGCATGTACTGGACCGCGAGGTAGGTGGCGGCCAGGACCGCGAACGCGGCTCCCAGTGGGAGCAAGGCATCGGACGCGGTCGCGCGCTTTTTGCCGAACACGATCGACAGCAGCGGGTGGGCCGCGAACGCGTAGATCAGCATGCATGGGATCGCGCATACGGCGACGATCCCAAGCGCACCAAACAGCACCGGCCGCGTGTCCTCGCCGGCCGCGCGGCGGCGCGATGCCTCGGGCACGAGGTAGAAGCCGGCTCCCATCGCGACCCAGATGAGGACCTTCGCGGCGACCGCGGTGACCGCGTATGCGCTGGCCGTGTTCTTGTCGAACTGGTGCTTGGCGGTGATCAGATCAATGTTCTGCAGCAGCTGGATCACGGCCAGGCCGGCGATCGCCACCCACGCTCCCCACACGTGGCGCCGCAGGTGGACGGGCACCGGCGAGGTTGCGCTCCCGGGCACGAGGGCGGTGCCGCCGAGTTGCCCGTACAGCCGCCCCCAGCAGTAGAGCGACATCGCCACGTACGACAGCAGCGAGCCCAGATACGCGCCGGTCACGCCGAGGCCGACGATCGCCAGCGCGGCGCCGAGCACGAGCCGTGAGCCCTGCTCGCCTATCAGGCTCAAGCCGACGCTCTTGTAGTCGCCGATCCCCTGCAGCCCGCCGCGCAGGATCGAGAGCGCGAGGTAAAGGCAGCCGGCGGGCAGGCCGGCCGCGGCCGCCCAGCCATCGTTCTTGACTCCGACCAGATCGGCGATCGGCTGGCGGGCAAGGATCGAGATCACGGTTACGACCGCTGTCACCCACGACAGCGTCACCATCCAGCGCCGCAGTGTGGCAAGCAGCTGCTGACCCTCGCCGAGGTGACCCAGCACGCCCTCGCGCGCGGTCGCGACCTGCATCGCCTGTCCGAACACGGTCAGGATCAGCAGGTAGCTGACCAGCGCCGCCAGCGACCCGTAGTCACCGATCAGCCGCGCGAACACGATCGACGAGCCGAGCGCGATGATGTTGTTGGCGATCATCGCGGCCGCCAGGCCGACGGCCTTCGCCGTCTCGGAGTCGCGCAGGTCCGACAGCGAGCTCGGGCCGCCGTCGCGACCGCCGCTGATGCGCCTGATCAGCGAAGCGGTACGGCTCTGAGCCCGGCCATTCTCAGGAGCGGACATGAGGCCAGTGACGGTAGCGGAACCGGCCACGGCCCCGTTCTACAGTGTCGATTGTGCAGCGTCAGTTTCAATCCAACAACGCCGCCGATACTGAGGCGATCGGCGCCAAGCTGGCAGCCGCGCTCGCGCCGGGCGACGTGGTCCTGATCGAGGGGGAGCTCGGGGCCGGTAAGACGACCCTTGTACGGGGCGCGGCGCGCGCGCTCGGCGTCACCGCGCCCGTCACGAGCCCCACGTTCACGATCGGACAGCGCTATCCGGCGCCGGTACCGGTCGCCCATGTCGACCTCTTCCGAATTCCTGGACTCGCCGGTGAAGACCCGGATCTGCTGGCCGATTACCTCCGCGATGACACGATCTCGTTCGTCGAATGGCCGCAGGGTGGCGAGCAGACGGTCGCCGGGTTCGCTCGGATCGCCCTTCGGGTACGGCTCGAACACGCGGGTGCAGACACACGGCTGGTGAGCGTTGAGTGAGGATCCTGGCGTTCGACACGGCCACTCCGGCGACCACGGTCGCCCTCTGCGACGGCAAGAACCCGCCGTTGCAGGCGCGCGACGACCCCGAGCCGGGAACGCGACCGCGGCACACGACCCGATTGATGAGCCTGATCGCCGACGTGCTCGAGCGGGGTGGATCCGGCTGGGACGGGCTTGACCGGATCGCGGTCGGCGTCGGCCCCGGCACTTTCACGGGCCTGCGGATCGGGGTTTCCACGGCGCGTGCGCTCGCGCGGGCGCGTGGGATCGAGTTGACCGGCGTCTCGACGCTCGAGTCGCTCGCGCTTGCGGCGGCCGAGGCCGCGCCGGAGGCTGTCGTCGCGGTCCTCGACGCGCGCCGCGGCGAGGTATTTGCCGCCGCCTGGGAGACGTCGGGCCAGGAGCTCGGACAGCGATTGCTCGGTCCGGTCGCGCTCGCCCCGGAGCTGCTCGCCCAGAGCGCGCCGCAGCTGGGCTCGCAGCGTCTGCTCGTCGGTGACGGGGCGCTAGCATTTCGGCCGGTTCTCGCGGGATCGGGGACCACGATCCCCGATCGGAGCTCGAGGCTTCACACAGTCGACGCCATCTACCACTGCCGGCTGGCGAGTGGCCTCTCACCGGCCACCGGCGGCGACGTCCGACCCGAATACCTGCGGCTGTCGGACGCCGAGCTCTCCCAGCAGGCGGCGGGCACGCGATGAAGCAGCAGAACTTCACGATCAGGCCGCTCGGCTATTCGGATCTCCCGCAGGTGATCGGGCTCGAGCGGCGCGCGTTCACCGCCCCGTGGTCGCTGGCGATGTTCGTGCTCGAGCTCTCAAAGCCGTCCGGACTGTGCCTGGCGGCGGTCGACGGCGAGACCTCGAAGCTCGTCGGCTACCTGATCCTGGCGCGCTACGACACCGTCTGGCATCTGATGAACATCGCCGTCGATCCGCTGCGCAGGCGTGAGGGGATCGCGCGTGCGATGCTCGATCAGATGTTCGAGCGGGCCGGACCGGACGAGCAGTACACGCTCGAGGTGCGGATCTCAAACGCGCCGGCGCTCGCCCTGTATCGCAGCTACGGCTTTCGCTCGGCGGGCACGCGCGCGCGGTACTACCGCGACACCGGCGAGGACGCGGTGATCATGTGGCGCACGGCCGACAACGCATCGAGCTCCGGCGCAACCGGGTGATCCTCGCGATCGAGACAAGCTGCGATGACACCTGCGCGGCGGTCGTCACGCGCGCGGGCCGGATCGCCTCAAACGTGATCTCGTCGCAGGGGATCCACGACCGCTTCGGCGGCGTTGTGCCCGAGATCGCATCCCGCCACCACCTCGAGTTGATCGGCGACGCGGTCGACGACGCCCTGAACCGGGCCGGGATCGAGCTGCCCGACGTTGAGCTTGTCGCCGTCACGCGTGGCCCGGGCCTGGTCGCCGCGCTGCTGGTGGGGCTTGCTACTGCGAAGGCGCTCGCCGCGTCATATGAGCTCCCCCTGGCCGCCGTCGATCACCTGCACGGCCACGTCGCCGCGACCTTTCTGGAGCCCGAGCCGTTGGAGCCGCCGTTCGTCGCGCTGGTCGCCAGCGGCGGCCACACGTTCGTCGCGCGGGTCGCAGACCGCGGGCCCCACTACGAGCTGCTTGGCCAGACGCTCGATGACGCTGCCGGCGAGGCGTTTGACAAGGGGGCGCGGCTGCTGGGGCTCGGGTACCCGGGCGGAGCGGCGCTGGAACGGCTCGCCCGCGACGGCGACCCGGAGGCGTTCGCGTTCCCGAC
>JBKQJQ010000104.1:0-6540 GCA_052147875.1 Solirubrobacteraceae bacterium
GATCCCGACGGTCACGTCATACCGCGAGGTCGTCCAACGAGTCTTTGGGTTCGTTGGTGGTCACGCATCCGTTTCATCCGCTTCACGGGGAGCGGCTTGAGGTTCTGTATGTGCGTCGTTTCCCGACCGGTCGCGTGTATGTGTGCGATGGCGGTTGGGGGCGGAACGTCGCGCTGGATGAGGACGCGACCGATCGCGGCTCGGAGCCGGCGGCGCGGCCGTTGACGTTCGAGGTGTTGGTCGAGGTGCTGGCGGTGCTCGCGGCGATCGGGGCTGTCGATGGGAAGGAAGATCGTTCTTGTTAGCGAATCACTTACAAGCTGATGACTGCTTCTGGGTTGAGCGAGTTGAGCGTGCGGCAGCTGCTCGCGCGGCGGCGACGGCTTGGGTCCGCTGTGGCGGATCCCGAGGGCACGTTGCGCGGCGTGCTGTTGAGCAAGGGCCGGCGGTGCTCGAGCGCGGGATGTCGCTGCCGACGCGGCGAGCTGCACGGCCCGTACTCGTATCTGGCGACCTACAGCGATCGGCGCAGCCGCACGATCTACGTGCCAGCGACAGCCGCGGCGGTCGTCGAGGAGCATGTGGCGCTGACCCAGCGCAGCGACGAGCTGTTGGCGGAGATCTCGCTGATCAATCTGGAGCTGTTGAGGCGTCGGGCGTTGGGGTGATGGTTGGTGGGCTGCATCGGCGCCGAGGTGGTCGCTGTTGTGGCAAACATGGTCGAGTCGGCGCTAGGGGCGGGTGGGGTCGATGATGAGCGCGGACCGGAAGGTGAAGGGCTCGCATCTGCAGCGCCTCGCGATGGTCTATCTGCGGCAGTCCTCGGCGGCGCAGGTGCGGTTCAACGTCCGCTCGACCGAGCGGCAGTACGCGTTGGCGGGGGAGGCGGCGAAGCTCGGCTGGGAGGCCGAGCGGATCGTGGTGATCGACGGCGATCTGGGTATCTCCGGTCGCGATACGCACGCCCGCGAGGGCTACAAGGAGCTGGTCGCCAGGGTGTGCTTGGGCGAGGTCGGCGCGATCTTCGGGCTGGAGATCTCGAGGTTGGCGCGCTCCAACGCGGACCTCCAGCGGTTGCTTGAGTTCTGCGGGCTGACCGACACCCTGGTCGTGGACACTGACGGGATCTATGACCTGCATGACTTCAACGACCGGCAGCTGCTCGGGTTGAAAGCGCAGATGTCGGAGGCGGAGCTGCACATCATCGCCAGCCGCCTGCAGGGCGCCAAGCGCGCCGCGGCGGAGCGCGGCGAGCTGCGGTTCCCGCTCCCCGTCGGCTACGTCCACGACGACGAGGGGCAGACGATCATCGACCCCGACGAGGAGGTTCGCGCGGCGATCGCCGATCTGTTCGGCGCGTTTGAGCAGACCGGCTCCGCGTATGGCGTGGTTGGCGTGTTCAAGGGCCGGCGGTTCCCGAAGCGCGCCTATGGCGGGGCGTGGGCCGGTGCGCTGCGGTGGGGCGCTTTGACGCATCCGCGGGTGCTCGGCGTGCTCGCGAACCCGTGTTACGCCGGGGCGTACGCGTTTGGGCGCTATCGCTCCCGGCGCGGGGTCCGCCCGGACGGCACGATCTTCAACAAGGTCGTCGAGCTGCCCCGCGGCGAGTGGACGGTCCTGATCCAGGCTCACCACGCTGGCTACATCACCTGGGAGACGTATCTCGCGAACGAGATGAAGCTGCAGGCGAACGACACGCACCGTGGGCAGCGCCCACCGCGCGAGGGCCGGGCGTTGTGTCAAGGGATCGTCCGCTGCGGCGCGTGCGGAGCGTCGATGACGACGCTTCACCGCGCGGAGGGCAGCTACTACGAATGCGGTCACTCGCGCGCGGACCACATCAACACGCCCGGCTGCCGGTCGGTCAAGACAGTCGTCGTTGACGAGCTAGTCGCCCGTCGGGTGCTGGAGGCGATGGCCCCGGAGGAGATCGCGCTCGCGCTCGCCGCTGCCGATCAGGTCGCAGACCGTCGCGCGCGCTCAAGCCGCGCGGTCGAACTACGTGTCGAGCGAGCTGCCTATGAGGCAGCCCGCGCGGAGCGCGCGTTCCATGCCTGCGAGCCCGAGAACCGCCTCGTCGCCCGCAGCCTCGAGACCCGCTGGGAGCAGAAGCTCAAGGAGCTAGCCGAGGCAGAAGCAGACCTCGCCGAGCAGACCAAGCCGGCGCCCGATCCCTCGCGCGAGCAGATCGAGGCGCTCGCGCGCGACCTGCCGAAGCTGTGGGCGGCCGAGAGCACCCGCGAGAAGGACCGCAAACGACTGCTGCGCGCGCTGATCGCCGACATCACGATCACCTCGCAGCCCACCGGTCGCGAGCTGCGCGTCGGGATCCGCTGGCGCTCCGGCGCGAGCGAGGAGCACGCCGTCCAGCGACCGAAGAACCGTCAAGAGGTCATCCGCACCCCGGCCGAAGCGATCGAGCTGACCAGGCGCCTCGCATCGGAGCCCAACGCGCAGATCGCCGAGCAGCTCAACGCCGCCGGGCTGCACGCCGGCACCGGCGGCCGCTTCGCGGCCGGGCACGTGCAATGGATCCGCTGGCGGCACAAGATCCCGTACCCGACAAGCTGGGCGCGCGACGGCGAGCTGACTGTCAGCCAGATCGCGCAGCGCCTTGGCGTTTCAGACGGCACCATCTACCACTGGATCGAAGTCGGCCAGCTCACCGGGCGCCGCGGGCCCGGCAACCGGCTCTACATCCCATACGGTCCTGAGGTCGAGCAGGAGTGCCGCCAGCGAGTCGCGAATTCCGTTCACCTACCCACCGAAACCAAAATCAGGGCTGCAGGAGGTGCAGTTTGATGCCACCGTGCCGACTGTCGCGGATCGGATCGCCCAAGTGGTCGTGCGCTCATATCTGGAGCCCTGCGTGGAGCCGGTGTTCCACGAGGACTCCTATGGGTATCGGCCGGGGCGCTCCGCCCACGACGCGTTGAGGGTCTGCCGGAGGCGGTGCTGGCGCAACGACTGGGTGCTCGATATGGACATCCAGAAGTTCTTCGACACCGTCCCGTGGGACCTCGTCCTCAAAGCGGTCGCCCACCACACCGACCAGCGGTGGATCCTGATGTACGTGGAGCGGTGGCTCAAAGCGCCACTGCAACGCGAGGATGGCAGCCTGGTCGAGCGAGATCGCGGAACCCCTCAAGGGTCTGCGATTTCACCTTTGCTCGCAACATGTTCATGCACTACGCGTTCGATGCGTGGATGGCACGGGAGTTCCCGGCGGTCCAGTTTGAGCGTTATTGCGACGACATCATTGTCCACGCTCGGAGCGAGCGGCAGGCCCTGCAGCTGCGGGCCAGGATCGCTTCGCGGCTGGCGGAGTGCGGTCTTGTGCTCAACGAGCACAAGACCCGCATCGTGTACTGCAAGGACGACGACCGGCGTGGCTCTCACGAGCACATGTCGTTCGATTTCTTGGGCTACACGTTCCGCCCGCGGCTGTCGAGGAGCAGGTTCGGCAAGCATTTCGTGAACTTCTCTCCGGCAGTCTCGAGCGAGGCGAAGACGCGGATGCGGCGCGAGATGCGCCGCTGGCGGTTGCATCTTCGCCCGGACAAGACCCTCACGGACCTGGCGCTGATGTTCAATCTTCAGCTCCGGGGCTGGATCAACTATTACGGGCGCTTCTACAAGTCCATGTTGTATCCGGTCTTCCGCCACCTCAACGACATTCTCGTGAGGTGGGCCATGAAGAAATACAAGCGGCTGCGCCGCCACACCAGCCGGGCGCGCAGGTTCATCGCTGACGTCGCCAGACGCCAGCCCGGCCTGTTCGCGCACTGGCGGCTGGGCGTGCGCCCCGACGGCTGGACGATGGGAGCCCGGTGAGTCGAGAGGTTCACGCCGGGTTCTGCGAGCGCCGGGAGGTGAGACTCCTCCCGGCGACTCACCTCGTCGTGCTCTGCCATACCAGGCAGGACGCGATCGAGATCAAGGCACGGCTCGCCAGGTGGCTGGCGCCGAGAGGGCTGGCGTTCAACGAGCAAAAGACGCAAGTCGTCCGGCTCGATGAGGGCTTTGACTTCCTCGGATTCAACGTCCGCCGCTACGGCACAAAGCCACTGATCCGCCCCAGCAAAGCGGCCGTCAGACGGATCCGGCAGCGATTACGCGCCGAGCTTCGCTCCCTGCGCGGGAGCAACGCAGAAGCGGTGATCAAACGGCTCAACCCGATCATTCGCGGATGGGCCGCCTACTACCGGACACAGGTATCGGCAAAGATCTTCGGCGATCTGGACCACTACCTGTGGCAGCTCACCTACAAGTGGGCCACCTTCAGCCACGACAACAAGCCGACCACCTGGATCATCACCAGGTACTTCGGCAAATACAACAAGGCCCGCAACGACCGATGGGTGTTCGGCGACCGCGCAAGCGGCGCCTACCTCCACAAGTTCGCGTGGACCAACATCACCCGCCACCAGATCGTCAGAACCGGCGCATCACCCGATGACCCGAACCTGACCGACTACTGGGCCTGGCGACGGCGCAAGATCCCGCTGCCAGTCAACAAGACCGAAGCCTGGCTGCTCGCAGACCAGGACGGTCGCTGTTACGGCTGCAACGGGACGCTTCACGCCGCCACCGACCGGCCACAAACCCCGCGAGACTGGGAGAGGTGGCTGACCGGCAACCGCGCCGCGATCAGGATGATCACGGTCCCGGCGTCAGGCACGACGGGCACGGCTGAACGCCGTCTGATCCACACCGACTGCGCCAACCGCAGCCACCGAACCACTGCAAACCCGATGCCACTAAGGCGTGCTTGAGCCGGATGCATTGAAAGGTGCACGTCCGGTTCTCAGGAGGGCCGAGCGCCGCAAGGCGCTCGGCCTATCCGACCGAAGCAGCAGCGCCGAGCCGCCTGTCTGGGTCCGCGCAGGGCGCTCGGCTTCACGCGATTGTGCTGGCCCGGTTCGTTGACCGCGGTTACCGCCGGCGCGTTCGTGCCTATGCACACCATGCGCCCCGCGAACCGCGTGGCGGTGCTGCCGGTCCTCGTCCTTCGCGACGACCTGGTGGCCGTCAGGCAACACCGTCCCAACGACGCGAACGCGACAGCGGGGCGCCCTGTGCGCTTACTGCTGCTCTGGCGGAGGCGGCCGCCGCGCTGGCGCGTGCGGGGTTTGCAGCCGGGCTGGCGGTCGGCTCGTGACCTAGCGGCCGGTCGTCTCGAGAGCCACACTGCTGCTTGTCCTCGCGAAGCTTGCTCCTGTGTCAAGGGGTTTGCGTTCATCGAGTGCATCGCGTGAGGGTTGGAGCGGTCCCGGCGATGCGAGTCGTGTCGGGTTGTAGTGGGTTGGCGGGCGCGGCGAGGAGGTGGTGAAAGCGTCTGGCGAGGTGTCGTTTGAGGCATCGCAGCGCGCCCTTGGTGGTCTTTCCTTCGGCTCGTTTGCGGGCGAGGTAGTCGCGGGTTTTGGGGTGGTGCTGGGCGCGGGTGATCGCGATGATGTGCAGCGCGTGGTTGAGCTGTCGGTCGCCACCACGGTTGAGTCGGTGTTGGTCGCGTTGGCCTGAGGAGCACTTGATCGGCGCGGTGCCGCTCTGTAACGCGAAGCTCGCGTCGGTCGCGAATCGTTGAGCGCCGGCGGTGCGGCCGATCAGGATCGCGGCGGTCAGCGGACCGCAGCCGGTCTCGGCGAGCAGCTGTGGTCGATGTCGCGTGATCAGCGTCAGCAGCTCGTCCTTGAGTTGGTTGACCTGGCGGTTGAGCGAGCGGATCTGTGAGACCTGGTCGCGCGCGACCCGGACTCTGGCGTCGGCGGGCAGCCGCCGCAGCCGTCGGTCGATTCGATCGAGCTGGCGCGAGTCCGACAGCGAGCCGCGCTTGATGCGAGGCCTCGAGCTCGGGATCGAGCGTCACCAGATGCCACCGAAACCGGTTCTGGACACGGGTCCGCTCAGCAACGAGATCGTGACGGTGATCGCTGATCAGCCGGATCTCCATCGCCCGCTCGTCGAGATACGCGGCCGGGAAGCGGTCAACACCATCCTTGACCACCGCTCGCGCGATCGCGAGCGAATCGATCTGATCAGACTTCCCCGGCTGACGCTCCCCGCGCCGCGAGACGCCCATCCGGTGCGGCGCGACCCGAACCACTCGCTCCCCGGCCGCGATCAACGCCTGCTCAAGGCGCCTGGAGACCTGCCGGCAGTCCTCGATCGCCCACACCCGCTCCGTATCTAGGCCGCGCGCCCACCTCACCGCCGCGAGATGCCCGTCCTCATCAGCCGCGATCTCGCGATGCCCGCAGACCCGGCCCGTGCCCTCGTCGACCGCCGCCAGCGCGTGCGTGCGCTTGTGCGTGTCCGTCCCGATCACGATCATGTGCACCGTCCCCTTCGATTGGATCACCAGATGAAGCGGAACTTCGGCGGACAGCCGTCACTCGGGGCGATGCCACGCTCCTTATCTGTGCTGGGTGTTCGTCGCAACCGTCGCGGCCTGGTTGTCGTTGAACGACCGGGTCGCACGGCGGGGCGTGCGCGCGGCCGATGATCGTGGTGGTCGTGTGCGCGCGGGCGCTCAGCCTT